>NZ_CAOLGM010000038.1:0-34674 GCF_948475835.1 uncultured Escherichia sp.
ATATAATTCATTATCCCGTTAATTGGTTTGTTTTGTTTAAAATTATGCTTGGCGCAATAACGAGCATAGTTTGAGTTAACTGGCCGCATTAACGGTTCATTTTTCCAGGGCGATGCTTCTTTGGCTTTGATAAAAGGTTGCGCACTTGGATAACCGGCCCAGTAATGCCAGGGTTTTGTCGGGCCGACATAATGAATTAATACGGTTTCATCATTAATTGGACAAACAAATGATTTTTTTAATTCATAATTTAAACTAAATTGCGTATTGTATTTAGCATCAATGAATTTAACTTTCCCTAACAGGATAAGATTAAGGATATCTTGATCCATATAGGTTAAACGGGAAACGATGGCTTTATCAGCAAGCATCGACATCGCTTTAGCAGAAACGGACTCCTGCGCCCACGCTAGTGTATTAATTAACAGGACACCTGAATTAAAGTAACCCTTTTCAAGTTCATTACACTGCAGACTTTGACCCCGTAACGACCACCAGTTAGCATCGCGTTCAGTAACAACAGCAGCAACGTTATTGGCAAGATCCATTGTTATCAGCGGCTTTAAGTTTCCCTGACAGGCGATATCAGCATCCAGGTAAAGGATCTTATCTTGTTGATCAATAAAGTAATCTGCAATTACAAAACGGAAATACATGGCAATAGACCAATTTTTGGTCGTCGGTAATGCCTTAAGCCGTTCACAATTTACTAGATGGATCTGGATACAGGTACGATAGCTTTTCGCCAATTGGGCTAAACGCTGGATATCGGCTTCAGGGATATCATCAATAAAAACGTGGAAAACAAAACTCACGTCGTTGTTATGTAACAAAACTGACGTGATTGAAACACCACAACCAAAAAGAAAGTTTTTATCAATGCCATAAGCAACATGGAATGATGATGCCACTGACGCCGCTGGCCTTTCATCGAAGATGATTGTCTTATTGATCATCTCTTGTGGATTAAAATAGTGGGCACTCATATTTCTCTCCGGAAATTACAACGATTTTCGAATCGTTCTTTCCCTGATTTTTGTGGCTTTTGCTTCTGCTTGCGACAGCAGTCCTTGTTCCTGCTTGAGAATGTCTTTAAGCGGGGCGGCAAAATACACTTTCATAAACCGCCAGATATCCCGCTGAGTCAGGCCGATATTCATTGAAGAAAAATAAAGCCCTATAAGATCTTTATCGCGCCAACGACGTGGAACGCGCGTGCGAAGCTGCGCCCGGTGTAGGTCAATTACCGAAATTTTTAACTCCTCTTCCTTACCGGAAAAAGGCAAGTGCAGCAGGAAATGACAGATATAACAGTCACGATGGTTAATGCCCGCAGCATGCATATCGCGCACCATCGTCGCGACACGCTTAATAAGCATACGCTTTACGCGAACATCTGGTGGGTTGGTCGCCCAGTCAGCACAGTAATCTTCCAGACTGATGGTTGGTGTCAGATCTTCGGTAATAATAAACGAGGTTCTGGTCAGCGGATTCATGCCTTTTTCGCCGAATGCCACCCCATACATAGTATCAACGCCGACATCCCGCAGTCGATGAATCGCATTCCATTCGCGGTCTGCGCCTAATACTGGCATCCGCAATGAGAGTAAATTTTTGATTATCTCTTTCAGGGTCGTGCCGCGATGCCATTTGAGAAAATAGCTTTTGCCCGCCATTTCAAAGCGCAGAGTACGGCGAGTTTCCAGTTCACGAAATACCTCACCCTGCAAGGTTTTAACTTCCTCAAAAGGATCTTTACCGCGCCATAACGTGGCAAACGGCTCTTTAAGTTCAACCATCCAGACCACCCGTTATGATATCCGCCGCTTTCTCTGGCAGACTGTATAAATCTTGTGTATCAGCATAATGTCGCGCATTTTCCGCCCAGGCCTGGCGCAATGAAGATTGCGTTAACGCTTTGCGTAAAATCTCATTCAATGTTTCCTGGCGGAATGGCTCAGCAATAGCCTCGCCGCAATTGGCGTCGACAATATAATGCGCATAGCCACAAACGGCTGTTGTTAGTACCGGTAATCCTGCAGTAATCGCTTCCAGCAGCACAATTCCCGCCGCTTCCTGGTAGGCAGGATGCAGTAATAAATCCGCCGCCGCCATTAATTCCGAGACATCATTGCGCCCCGAGAAAAAGTGAACATTACTGCGCACGCCGCGTTTTTCTGCCAGCGCCTCAAATTTTCGCGGTTTATCCTGCCCAACAACATATAGCAATGTGTTGTGGCGCAGCGAATCCGGTAACGAAGCAAGTGCTTCAATGGAACGATCGACACCTTTACGCGTGAAGTCTGAACCGACCTGCAACAATAAATATTGTTGTTCGGTTATTCCATTCTTCTTACGGAAGATTTCACGGCTATTGGCTGGCTGCTGGCTATATTTACGATCAGGATAAATCCCCGGTGGCAGAATATGAAAACGCTCCGCTTCAGTCTGATAATGTTTCTGGAAATCGGCGATTTGCTTATCTGTCAGCATCAGCAGCTGTGTCGGCTTGCCCTGTTCGAAGGTTGCCCGCTCAAAGGCGGCATAATGGCGATAACGTGACGTCAGGCGATAGAAAAAGCCTTTTTCCTGCGCGACTTTCTCGGCATAACAAACATCAGCGGCATAATAAACGTCCAGCCCCGGCATTTTGTTGAATCCAACGACTTTATCGACGGGATGTTCGCGTAAATGTTTTTGCACCCAGGCAAAATACTCCGCATTGCGCCCGTGATTGGTATGCGATTTAACCGGCACTTTGATCAGTTCAAATACATCAGGGCATTCGCCTTCCCACGACTGGGTATAAACCCGAACATGATGACCTCGGGCGGCGACTGTCTGAGCAATACGCATAAAATCGCGCTGCAAACCGCCAAAGGGAAAATATTTATATAAACAAAAAGCAACGATCATAACGACGTACCTGTCGTGGAGGAGGGCAGTAATTTATCGACAGCAGCAATGACATCTGCCGCCGGAATAACCGAAAGATACATCTCATTTCGGTCACGCTGATCGCGCGTTGGCATTTCCCGGTAATCTCCCGCCCAGAATTGAATCATGTTATTTGACCAGGGACGCCAGAAAATATGGTCTGTCGCACCAAACAGCGATATCAGCGGCGTATTAACTGCAGCGGCAATATGCGCCGGTGCGGAATCAACGCCAATAAACAGCTGCGCATGATCGATTAACGCACCAAGTTCCGGGAAGGTCACCTTTCCAGCCAGCGCCGTTACTGGTGGCGTCTGGCATCCCTGCGCAATTTCATTGACGCAGGCCAAATCGTCTTTATCTGGGCCGGACGTCAGAACGACTTCATAACCACGAGCATGTAAGGCATCAATCACAGCGGAAAACTTGGCGTTGTCCCAGCATTTGAAGATTTGCCGCGCCGTAGGTTGGATAACCACATAATTTTGTCCAACACCAGCGTGATCAAGTTCGCGACGCATACGTTTCCAGCTTGCAGGCGGGTAACTCATGGTTGTCTGCTTCACCAACGATTCAAGCCCCAATGGTGTCAGCACGGATAAGTTACTTTCCACCACATTTCCACCCTGCAACGGCACCAAATGGGTGAAACTTTTACGCCAAAAAGCAGACTGCCGATGATGATAATCCTGGGAAATTTTCACACGGGCATTTAATAAGCGAACCAGTATAGCAACCATCCATTGATCGGTGAGATTGACGATAAGGTCATACTTATTGGCACGTAATACCTTGATGAGATGAAAAAAGTTGGCAATTTTTTCTGAGGCTTTTGCTTTTTTATTTTTTATGCCGTAGAGCGCGTTAATCTCTGGATTTTCAGACAGGATCGGGATGGTGTCCTGATAAAGCAGCACATCGATTTTTGCGTCAGGGTAATTTTTTTTCAGCGAACTAATGACGGGAGTAGTTAATAACATATCCCCATGAAAACGCATCTTAATGAGCAAAATTCTTCGAAATGGCTTATCCACAAGTAACTCTTTTTGTTGAGATTATCCGATTAAGGTGAAGCAGAAAAAGCACGCTACCGCCCCAGGCTCAACAGCTACCTGAATACTGATACCGCACTGATATTGACGCGCTAGTGTATCACTTCTTTCGCGGCAATCCGACCCGAATGATTTTTAAGCACATTGTTGATTTTCAATAAAGAAATCAATCAAATAAAATCATTAGCAACCATATTCTTTCACTGTTGCTCTGCGATTCCTTCCTGCACGTACAGCAGAAATCAATGAATCGCATAAAAATACAAAAAAAGTATAGATGTTCAGCAAGAATTGGCGGGTAAATTGCTATTTAAGTCAAAAACGGGAAAAGTAATGGTAAAGCCACAGCTAAATACATAGAATCCCCAGCACATCCATAAGTCAGCTATTTACTATGCTCGAATTGCTTTACACCGCCCTTCTCTACCTTATTCAGCCGCTGATCTGGATACGGCTCTGGGTGCGCGGACGTAAGGCTCCGGCCTATCGAAAACGCTGGGGTGAACGTTACGGTTTTTACCGCCATCCGCTAAAACCAGGCGGCATTATGCTGCACTCCGTCTCCGTCGGTGAAACTCTGGCGGCGATCCCGTTGGTGCGCGCGCTGCGTCATCGTTATCCTGATTTACCGATTACCGTTACAACCATGACGCCAACCGGTTCGGAGCGCGTACAATCGGCTTTCGGGAAGGATGTTCAGCACGTTTATCTGCCGTATGACCTGCCCGATGCACTTAATCGTTTCCTGAATAAAGTCGACCCTAAACTGGTGTTGATTATGGAAACCGAACTATGGCCTAACCTGATTGCGGCGCTACATAAACGTAAAATTCCGCTGGTGATCGCGAACGCGCGACTCTCTGCCCGCTCGGCCGCAGGTTATGCCAAACTGGGTAAATTCGTCCGTCGCTTGCTGCGTCGTATTACGCTGATTGCCGCCCAAAATGAAGAAGATGGTGCACGTTTTGTGGCGCTGGGCGCAAAAAATAACCAGGTAACCGTTACCGGTAGCCTGAAATTCGATATTTCTGTAACGCCGCAGTTGGCTGCTAAAGCCGTGACGCTGCGCCGCCAGTGGGCACCACACCGCCCGGTATGGATTGCCACCAGCACTCACGAAGGTGAAGAGAGTGTGGTGATCGCCGCACATCAGGTATTGTTACAGCAATTCCCGAATTTATTGCTCATCCTGGTACCCCGTCATCCAGAACGCTTCCCGGATGCGATTAACCTTGTCCGCCAGGCTGGACTAAGCTATATCACACGCTCTTCAGGGGAAGTCCCCTCCACCAGCACGCAGGTTGTGGTTGGCGATACGATGGGCGAGCTGATGTTACTGTACGGCATTGCAGATCTCGCCTTTGTTGGCGGTTCACTGGTTGAACGTGGAGGGCATAATCCGCTGGAAGCTGCTGCACACGCTATTCCGGTATTGATGGGGCCGCATACTTTTAATTTTAAAGACATTTGCGCGCGGCTGGAGCAGGCAAGCGGGCTGATTACCGTTACCGATGCCACTACGCTTGCAAAAGAGGTTTCCTCTTTACTCACCGACGCCGATTACCGTAGTTTCTATGGCCGTCATGCCGTTGAAGTACTGTATCAAAACCAGGGCGCGCTACAGCGTCTGCTTCAACTGCTGGAACCTTACCTGCCACCGAAAACGCATTGAGGTTGTTATGCAAAAACGGGCGATTTATCCGGGTACTTTCGATCCCATTACCAATGGTCATATCGATATCGTGACGCGCGCCACGCAAATGTTCGATCACGTTATTCTGGCGATTGCCGCCAGCCCCAGTAAAAAACCGATGTTTACCCTGGAAGAGCGTGTGGCACTGGCACAGCAGGCAACCGCGCATCTGGGGAACGTGGAAGTGGTCGGGTTTAGTGATTTGATGGCGAACTTCGCCCGTAATCAACACGCTACGGTGCTGATTCGTGGCCTGCGTGCGGTGGCGGATTTTGAATATGAAATGCAGCTGGCGCATATGAATCGCCACTTAATGCCGGAACTGGAAAGTGTGTTTCTGATGCCGTCGAAAGAGTGGTCGTTTATCTCTTCATCGTTGGTGAAAGAGGTGGCGCGCCATCAGGGCGATGTCACCCATTTCCTGCCGGAGAATGTCCATCAGGCGCTGATGGCGAAGTTAGCGTAGCGTTTATGCCGGATGGTATGCCATCCGGTGCGCATGAATTACTTCTGGCACTGCCGACAATAAAAGGTTGCCCGCTGCGCATGTTTAGTCGCCACAATCGGCGTACCGCACACCCGACACGGCTCACCTTTTCGCCCGTAAACCTGCAATTCCTGAGCGAAATAGCCCGGTTTACCATCACTTTGCAGAAAATCTTTCAGCGTTGTACCACCCTGCTCAATCGAACGCAGCAACACCGCTTTAATCACCCGAGCTAACAATTCACACTCTGCCAGCGACAGTGATGACGCCAGCCGATCCGGATGGATCCCCGCCGCAAACAGCGATTCGCTGGCATAGATATTCCCTACCCCTACCACCAGCTTGTTATCCATCAGCCACGGTTTAATCGCCGTTTTTTTCTTCGCACACTTCTGATGCAGATACTCACCGTTGAAATCGTCACTAAGCGGCTCCGGTCCAAGATGGGCCAGCACATTATGCCCTTCCAGCTCTTTGGTCCACAGCCAGGCACCAAAGCGGCGCGGATCGGTGTAGCGCAGCACTTTACCGTTGCTCATCACCAAATCCACATGGTCATGCTTTTCAGGGGGAAGTTCTTCTGGAAGGATGCGCAGGCTGCCAGACATCCCCAAATGAATGATAATCCAGCCCTCAGGCAGCTCCAGCAGCAAATATTTAGCCCGCCGCTGCACGCTAAGCACTGGTTGGTCGCTTAAACGGTAGATCTCTTCTGAAACCGGCCAGCGCAAGCGTCCGTTGCGCACCACTGCATGAAGAATGGTTGCACCAACGAGATGCGGTTCTATGCCGCGGCGGCTGGTTTCAACTTCGGGTAATTCAGGCATAGCATCTCCAGGAATGAACAGATGCAGTCAATATGGGGGCAAGCAGATAACAAAAAACCCCGCCGGAGCGAGGTTTTTTGTTACATCAAAGCGAGAATTATTTGATTTTCGCTTCTTTGTAGATCACGTGCTGGCGAACAACTGGATCGAATTTTTTCAGTTCCAGTTTTTCCGGCTTAGTACGTTTGTTCTTCGTAGTGGTATAGAAGTGACCAGTACCAGCAGAAGAAACCAGCTTGATTTTCTCACGAATACCTTTAGCCATGATTTATTTCCTCTAAGTACTTAGTACTTTTCGCCACGGGCACGCAGTTCAGCCAGAACTGTATCGATGCCTTTTTTATCGATTACACGCATACCTTTAGCAGATACGCGCAGGGTGACAAAACGCTTCTCGCTCTCAACCCAGAAACGGTGAGAGTGCAGGTTCGGCAGGAAACGGCGTTTAGTCGCGTTCAGTGCGTGGGAACGGTTGTTACCGGTCACCGGACGCTTGCCAGTAACTTGGCAGACTCGGGACATGTCTATTCTCCAAAAATCAAATTAGCTCGAGCTTCGTATGGGGTATTGGCGCCTCGTCAGGCTTTACAGCCCGGTCATCGCAGTTCTATGTGAACTCTCGATTGCCAGGCCCAAATGCCAAACCCGAGATTCTCAAAGGTGGCGTAGTATACGCTGACTCAGCGATGTGCTCAAGTCCCGAACAGACAAAGATCCCGAAGGATCGCGCATAGCGGGTTAAATCCAGCCGCGTTCGGCAAAAGAAACATACTCTCCACGCCCAATCACGATATGGTCGAGCACGCGTAAATCCATGAACTGACAACTCTTTATTATCCGTTCAGTAATGAGTTTATCCGCTTTACTGGGTTCAGCACAACCCGAAGGGTGATTATGTGCAAGGATCAGCGCCGAGGCGTTTATTTTTATCGCTTCGCGGATAATTTCCCGAGGATGGACTTCAACATGGTTTAGCGTGCCGGAAAAAAGACGGCTATGCGTTATAACCCGGTGTTGGGAGTCGAGAAAGATCACCATAAAGATCTCCCGCTCCTCACCCGTGAGCTGGCTTTGTAAAAATTCCCGCGTCATCTCCGGGCTGAGTAAAGGGCTTTCTTCACGCATCCGCACGTTGTAGTAACGCCGCGCCAGTTCAGCAATCCCCTTTAACTGGGCAAATTTCGCTACGCCAATTCCATGAACACCACTAAATTGTTCATATTCAGAGGTTAACAAGCCATAAAGAGAGCCGAAATTCTCCAGCATCTCTTTTGCCAGGGTTAATACATCTTTACCGCGCGTTCCGGTACGCAGAAATAGCGCCAGCAGCTCGACATCCGTTAAGGCGCTAATACCAAACTTCAGCATTTTTTCGCGCGGCATCAACAGCTGTGCATTGTTTTTCACCTTCACCTCCTTTGTGGTGCTCGCATCCTGTCATAGCCGTTCCGTTAAATCGACGGCCAGTTTTCAATCCTGGAAAGCGCCTCGCAAAGTGAATCTCAGGTGAAGGCACGACAACAAAAGTATTGTGATAAAATCGCCAACTTCTGGTGTCACCCTACAGGAAAAATCATCATGAGCCTGGCCGGTAAAAAAATCGTTCTCGGCGTTAGCGGCGGTATTGCTGCCTATAAAACCCCTGAACTGGTGCGTCGTTTGCGCGATCGCGGGGCCGACGTCCGCGTAGCCATGACCGAAGCGGCAAAAGCCTTTATCACCCCACTTAGCTTGCAGGCGGTTTCTGGGTATCCCGTTTCCGACAGTCTGCTTGACCCGGCAGCCGAAGCCGCTATGGGCCATATTGAGCTGGGTAAATGGGCTGATTTAGTGATTCTCGCCCCTGCCACGGCAGATTTGATTGCCCGTGTTGCTGCCGGAATGGCGAATGACCTGGTATCGACGATTTGTCTGGCTACACCTGCGCCTGTAGCCGTGCTCCCCGCCATGAACCAGCAGATGTACCGTGCCGCTGCCACGCAGCATAATTTAGAGGTGCTTGCTTCCCGTGGTTTGCTGATCTGGGGGCCAGACAGTGGCAGTCAGGCTTGTGGTGATATCGGCCCAGGGCGAATGCTCGATCCGTTAACCATTGTGGATATGGCGGTAGCGCATTTTTCGCCCGTCAACGACCTGAAACATCTGAACATTATGATTACCGCCGGCCCGACGCGTGAACCGCTCGATCCCGTGCGTTATATCTCTAATCACAGCTCCGGCAAGATGGGTTTTGCTATCGCCGCCGCCGCTGCCCGTCGTGGCGCGAACGTCACGCTGGTATCAGGTCCGGTTTCACTACCGACGCCACCGTTTGTTAAACGTGTTGATGTGATGACTGCGCTGGAAATGGAAGCCGCCGTGAATGCTTCTGTACAGCAGCAAAATATTTTTATCGGCTGCGCCGCCGTGGCGGATTATCGCGCAGCTACCGTGGCCCCAGAAAAAATCAAAAAGCAGGCCACGCAGGGTGATGAATTAACAATAAAAATGGTTAAAAACCCCGATATCGTCGCAGGCGTTGCCGCACTAAAAGACCATCGACCCTACGTCGTTGGATTTGCCGCCGAAACAAATAATGTGGAAGAATACGCCCGGCAAAAACGTATCCGTAAAAACCTTGATCTGATCTGCGCGAACGATGTTTCCCAGCCAACTCAAGGATTTAACAGCGACAACAACGCATTACACCTTTTCTGGCAGGACGGAGATAAAGTCTTACCGCTTGAGCGCAAAGAGCTCCTTGGCCAATTATTACTCGACGAGATCGTGACCCGTTATGATGAAAAAAATCGACGTTAAGATTCTGGACCCGCGCGTTGGGAAGGAATTTCCGCTCCCGACTTATGCCACCTCTGGCTCTGCCGGACTTGACCTGCGTGCCTGTCTCGACGACGCCGTAGAACTGGCTCCGGGTGACACTACGCTGGTTCCGACCGGGCTGGCGATTCATATTGCCGATCCTTCACTGGCGGCAATGATGCTGCCGCGCTCCGGATTGGGACATAAGCACGGTATCGTGCTTGGTAACCTGGTAGGATTGATCGATTCCGACTATCAGGGCCAGTTGATGATTTCCGTGTGGAACCGTGGTCAGGACAGCTTCACCATTCAACCTGGCGAACGCATCGCCCAGATGATTTTTGTTCCGGTAGTACAGGCTGAATTTAATCTGGTGGAAGATTTCGACGCCACCGACCGCGGCGAAGGCGGCTTTGGTCACTCTGGTCGTCAGTAACACATACGCATCCGAATAACGTCATAACATAGCCGCAAACATTTCGTTTGCGGTCATAGCGTGGGTGCCGCCTGGCAAGTGCTTATTTTCAGGGGTATTTTGTAACATGGCAGAAAAACAAACTGCGAAAAGGAACCGTCGCGAGGAAATACTTCAGTCTCTGGCGCTGATGCTGGAATCCAGCGATGGAAGCCAACGTATCACGACGGCAAAACTGGCCGCCTCTGTCGGCGTTTCCGAAGCGGCACTGTATCGCCACTTCCCCAGTAAGACCCGCATGTTCGATAGCCTGATTGAGTTTATCGAAGATAGCCTGATTACTCGCATCAATCTGATTCTGAAAGATGAGAAGGACACCACAGCGCGCCTGCGTCTGATCGTGTTGTTGCTCCTCGGTTTTGGTGAGCGTAATCCTGGCCTGACCCGCATCCTTACCGGGCATGCGCTGATGTTTGAACAAGACCGCCTGCAAGGGCGCATCAACCAACTTTTCGAGCGTATTGAAGCGCAGTTGCGTCAGGTATTGCGCGAAAAGAGAATGCGTGAGGGTGAAGGTTACACCACCGATGAAACCCTGCTGGCAAGCCAGATCCTGGCCTTCTGTGAAGGTATGCTGTCACGCTTTGTCCGCAGCGAGTTTAAATACCGCCCGACGGATGATTTTGACGCCCGCTGGCCGCTAATTGCCGCGCAGTTGCAGTAATATGACGCCGGATGACTTTTCATCCGGCGAGTTTCTTTAAACGCCAAACTCTTCGCGATAGGCCTTAACCGCCGCCAGATGTTCCGCCATTTCTGGCTTCTCTTCCAGGTAGGCAATCAAGTCTTTCAGGGTGATGATAGAGATCACCTTGCAGTTGTAATCACGCTCAACTTCCTGAATCGCCGAAATCTCGCCGCGACCCCGTTCCTGACGATCGAGCGAAATCAACACGCCAGCAAGCGTCGCGCCATTAGCCTGAATAATCTCCATCGACTCGCGAATCGCCGTTCCGGCGGTGATCACATCATCTACCAGCATTACGCGTCCTTGTAACGCGCTACCAACCAGATTGCCGCCTTCACCGTGGTCTTTTGCCTCTTTGCGGTTAAAGCAGTACGGCAGGTCAAGGTCATGATGCTCCGCCAGCGCCACGGCGGTAGTGGTGGCAATCGGGATCCCTTTGTAAGCAGGGCCAAACAGCAGATCGAACTCAATGCCGGAATCCACCAACGCTTCAGCGTAAAAACGGCCTAACAGTGCCAGATCGCGCCCGGTATTAAACAGCCCGGCGTTGAAGAAATAGGGGCTTTTGCGCCCGGACTTCAGCGTAAACTCGCCAAACTTTAACACCTGCTTGCTAAGCGCAAATTCAATAAACTGGCGCTGATATGGTTTCATGCCTTCGCTCCTCATCTTACTTTTCTACAGACAAAAAAAAGGCGACTCATCAGTCGCCTTAAAAATCAGTTTGCCAGCGCCGCCTTCTGCGTCGCTACAATGGATTCGATTCCCCCTCGGGCCAGAGCCAACAAGGTGAGTAATTCTTCGTGGGTGAACGGTTCGCCTTCTGCCGTCCCCTGCACTTCAATGATGCGCCCGTCTTCGGTCATCACTACGTTCATATCGGTCTCTGCGGCTGAGTCTTCAACGTATTCCAGATCGCAAACCGCTTCGCCGTTCACAATTCCGACAGAAACTGCGGCTACCATCCCTTTCATCGGGTTGGTTTTCAGCTTGCCGTTTTCCACCAGCTTCTGTAGCGCATCTGCCAGCGCCACGCAGGCACCGGTAATCGAAGCGGTGCGGGTGCCGCCATCAGCCTGGAGCACGTCGCAGTCCAGCGTAATGGTGAACTCACCCAGCGCTTTCAAATCTACTGCCGCGCGAAGAGCACGGGCGATCAGACGCTGGATTTCCATTGTGCGTCCACCCTGCTTACCTTTCGCCGCTTCACGAGCGTTACGGGTGTGGGTAGAACGTGGCAGCATGCCGTACTCTGCGGTGATCCAGCCCTGGCCCTGACCTTTCAGGAAGCGCGGCACGCCTTCTTCAATAGAGGCGGTACACAATACTTTGGTATCGCCAAATTCGACCAGCACCGAGCCTTCTGCATGTTTTGTATAGTTACGAGTCAGGGTAACGGGACGCACCTGATTATTGCTACGGCCTGCTGGACGCATATTGAAATCTCCGGCTTGAAACAAATGTGGCTGCGCATTATACGGACTTCCGGCGGTTATTCCTATCCTGACAAGGCATCGATGGCTATAATCCTTCCACCTCTCCTTTTATAAACAGGAACGTCTATGATCCGCAGTATGACCGCCTACGCCCGGCGTGAAATCAAGGGTGAATGGGGGAGCGCAACCTGGGAAATGCGCTCGGTAAACCAGCGTTATCTGGAAACTTACTTTCGTCTGCCGGAGCAGTTCCGTAGCCTTGAACCTGTCGTTCGCGAGCGTATTCGTTCTCGCCTGACGCGCGGTAAAGTGGAATGTACCCTGCGCTATGAGCCAGATGTTAGCGCACAAGGTGAGCTGATCCTCAATGAAAAACTGGCTAAACAGCTGGTAACTGCCGCGAACTGGGTAAAAATGCAGAGTGACGAAGGGGAAATCAACCCGGTTGATATTCTACGCTGGCCGGGCGTGATGGCAGCCCAGGAGCAGGATCTCGACGCGATTGCCGCTGAAATTCTCGCGGCGTTGGATGGTACGCTGGACGACTTTATCGTCGCGCGCGAAACCGAAGGTCAGGCGCTGAAAGCATTGATCGAGCAGCGTCTGGAAGGCGTCACCGCCGAAGTGGTCAAAGTCCGCGCCCATATGCCGGAAATCCTGCAATGGCAGCGTGAGCGTCTGGTCGCGAAGCTGGAAGATGCTCAAGTGCAACTGGAAAACAACCGCCTGGAGCAGGAGTTGGTTCTGCTGGCACAACGAATTGATGTTGCCGAAGAACTGGACCGCCTGGAAGCGCATGTCAAAGAGACCTACAACATTCTGAAGAAAAAAGAAGCCGTTGGTCGTCGTCTGGACTTTATGATGCAAGAGTTCAACCGCGAGTCGAACACTCTTGCGTCGAAATCTATCAATGCCGAAGTGACGAATTCTGCCATCGAGCTGAAAGTGTTGATTGAGCAGATGCGCGAGCAGATTCAGAATATTGAGTAACTCGTAACACTAATTCTTACCTTTCAGCCTTCACAAATGCCGCCCACTCAAACAGAGCGGCATTTTTCTTCCCCGCAACATTCAATTCTGTTTTGCGTACCTGCTCCAGATTTTGCGATGTTTTTTTGCCCAGCACTCTGAGAACGTGAGATACTCACAACTGTATATAAACACAGTTACAGATTTACTTTCTTTGCAATCGATATCACATGGAGTGGGCAATGAACGAACATCATCAACCTTTTGAAGAAATACGGCATTATGGCACTGAAGGGCAAGAATTTTGGTCAGCGAGAGAATTGGCACCGTTACTGGATTATCGGGACTGGCGCAATTTTCAAAAGGTACTGACCCGCGCGACTCAAGCGTGCGAAGCCAGCAATCAAACTGCATCTGACCATTTCGTTGAAACCACCAAAATGGTTGTATTAGGTTCAGGGGCTCAACGAGAACTTGAAGATGTTCATCTCTCCCGCTATGCCTGTTACCTGGTAGTACAAAACGGCGACCCTGCGAAACCGGTTATTGCGGCAGGGCAAACTTATTTTGCTATCCAGACCCGACGGCAGGAGCTGGCTGACGATGAAGCTTTCAGGCAACTTCGTGAAGACGAAAAGCGTCTTTTTCTGAGAAATGAATTGAAAGAACATAACAAACAATTGGTTGAGGCAGCGCAGCAAGCTGGGGTAGCAACAGCTATCGATTTCGCCATATTTCAGAATCATGGTTACCGGGGGCTGTATGGTGGATTAGATCAGAAAGCTATTCATCAGCGGAAGGGGCTGAAAAAGAATCAGAAGATCCTGGATCATATGGGTTCAACAGAACTGGCGGCTAATCTCTTTCGAGCTACCCAAACAGAAGAAAAACTCAAGCGGGATGGCGTGAATTCAAAACAGCAAGCAAACACCACACACTTTGACGTGGGTCGCAAGGTGAGGCAAACCATTCAGGAACTTGGCGGAACCATGCCTGAGGAGTTGCCGACCCCGCAGGTCAGCATCAAGCAGTTGGAAAACAGTGTAAAAATTACAGAGAAGAAATAGCAGAAACGAAAAACTCTTTTTGTTGATTGAGACACCCGATGCGTAAGCCAAAGTCCAGGTGCGGTGAACACAATGGCTAAACATTGCACCTTTCTTTTCCACCCCTCAATTTTAACCTATTTTTTCTTATGCATTTTCTCAGACAAGAAGTCAGAAGAATGCATCTACGCTACAGAAAATAGCGATTTCACATAAATACAAGTTATCAATTTCCTCTCACCTTAAAAAATCTCAATCGTGACAATACGCACAAATCGCTACCCTGCCAGACAGATTTTTAGGGAGAGAACCATGCTGTTACACATTTTGTATTTGGTTGGCATCACTGCCGAAGCCATGACGGGGGCGCTGGCGGCCGGACGACGGCGCATGGATACATTTGGCGTAATTATTATTGCGACCGCCACCGCAATTGGCGGAGGGTCAGTGCGCGATATTCTGCTGGGCCACTATCCGCTCGGCTGGGTCAAACACCCGGAATATGTGATTATCGTCGCTACCGCCGCAGTACTCACCACTATCGTTGCTCCTGTAATGCCTTACCTGCGCAAAGTGTTTCTGGTGCTCGATGCGCTCGGACTGGTGGTCTTTTCTATCATCGGCGCACAGGTTGCACTGGATATGGGGCACGGCCCAATTATTGCCGTTGTCGCGGCGGTAACCACCGGCGTGTTTGGCGGCGTTTTGCGCGATATGTTCTGTAAACGCATCCCACTGGTATTCCAGAAAGAGTTGTATGCCGGTGTCTCATTTGCCTCCGCCGTGCTGTACATCGCGCTGCAACACTATGTTTCTAACCATGATGTGGTGATTATCTCCACCCTGGTATTCGGCTTTTTTGCCCGCTTACTGGCGCTACGCCTTAAGCTGGGATTACCGGTCTTTTACTACAGCCACGAAGGTCACTAAGGTTCAAAACCTGTGATCTGCTGGGCAGCCAGCCAACTGCCCAGCTTCTTGATTTGCGCATTTTCCTTCCATTCAATAACCTGTCTGGCGCGCCCCGATCCAGTCCCCGGCAGCTGCTGCCAGAACTGCTCCGTGCTAAATAAAAGTTGCGACCAGGACCGTTCATCACTGGCATTAAGCGCCGCCCGGGTTAGCGGTATTCCCATTGCCATCACCCAGCGAGTAAAAGGCTGCTTACGAGCCAGATTAAACTGATGCCATAACTGCGCACTTTTACTTTTCGCGATCCCCGGCGTGTTCTGTAATTGCTCTGGCGTTAATAAAAGCCAGGAAAAGATATGCTCAAAGCGATGAGTCTGATGCAGCGCGCGCCAGCCGGCCTCACCAATGCCATCCAGCCCCAGAACCTGTTTTGACCCCAGCCAGACTAAGCGTGAAATGAACTGTTCCTGACAAACATCAGAAGCAAAGTAGCAGGTCAACGAGTTAAAGCGGTTTTCTGGTGGTGTCGGTTTTGTACGTTCTGCACCGCGCCAGACCACATCATCAATGCGAGGAATACCCTGACCGGCAAGGCTGACGAGGATCTGATCACCAGGCGCAATATCCCACTCCTGCCAGCGCCTGACGGAACCAATATTCACCCGCTGGACTTTTTTATCATCCAGCATGACAGGTGCGAGTGACGCAACCACCGATATTTTACCGCTCTTACCCACCGCAAACTGAATCGCCTTCACTTCGGCAACCTGAGCTACAGGTTGATATTTCCAGGCCACCAGCCACTCCGCCTGGCCCGGTAGCCAATGACGGGATTCGGGTTCCTTAGCCCCTCGCACAACCACGCCATCGGTGACGAAGGGTAATTTCGCTTTCCACCACTCATTGCGTACGCGCTCAACCTCATCAGCATTTTTCACCGCACGGGTATACGTCTGCGTTAGAGTAAAACCTGCGGTAGCCAGCTCCTTTAAACGATCGGTCATTAACTGCGGTCCATCCGGCCATGCCCAGACAAAAACAGCCAGTGAGTTTAGCGTGTCGCTATTCCCCTGGCGCATCATCAGGCCAGCAACTTTTGCGCGGGCATTTATTCCCCCCATTTGTTGTTGGATATGCCCCTCGCGCTGGAGAAATATTTCCCCCTGAAGCGTACTGTTGGCTAAAGGCCCGCTAACGGTTTGCGGCACAGCGGAAATTAAGCTAACTTTCTGCGTCCAGTCCTCGCCTTTCAGGCCATTACCGCGACTGATTGCTTTGTTCAGTTTCCCGTCCCGATAAACCAGGGTTACCGCAACGCCATCAACTTTTGGCTGCACCCAAAGATCGCTACGTTCTCGCATCCACAGACTTAATGCGTTTTTATCCGCCATTTTGCGTACACCCGTATGGGCAACCGGATGCATAACCGCACCATTTAAAGGCGGCATCATCACGTCGCGGGGCTCGCTCACAAAGCAGCGTTGCCACTGCGTAAGACGGGCGCTTAACTGATCGTAAACACCGTCTTCCACCTCACTTTTTCCTTCCTTCCAGTAGTCATCGTCCCACTGTTTTATTTGCTGTTGCAGGCGGAAAATTTCTTCCTGTGCTCTGGCTGGCGACCAGGCCGGACAGACCGCCCACACAGATGATTGCCAGCACAAGATACTTATTAATATCGCCATCCATACTTTCATCTTCACCTCCGCTGTAGTCAGGCTGGCAGATATACAACGTGGTGAAGGCAAAGCCGAGTGGCAAAAACGGAGTCTGCGAGGACGCTTCCTGAGAATCGTCTTTATTGCAGTAAATCACAGGCAAATGCGGAAACAGCTACGCAAAACGCAACAACTTTGCGCAAAAAGTGTGAGCAAGGGCTACGTCACATGGCCGCGCCGTGTATAATAAGCTCGTATGTAGGCTTTATTTCGCTAATCACATACGAAAGATACTCATGGCTCAAGGCACGCTTTATATTGTTTCTGCCCCCAGTGGCGCGGGTAAATCCAGCCTGATTCAGGCTTTATTAAAAACCCAACCGTTGTATGACACCCAGGTTTCTGTTTCACACACCACACGCCAACCGCGTCCTGGTGAAGTCCACGGTGAACATTATTTCTTTGTTAATCATGATGAATTTAAAGAAATGATTAGCAGAGATGCGTTCCTCGAACACGCAGAAGTTTTTGGTAATTACTATGGCACTTCGCGTGAGGCCATTGAGCAAGTACTGGCGACCGGTGTCGATGTTTTTCTCGATATCGACTGGCAGGGTGCGCAGCAAATTCGCCAGAAGATGCCGCACGCGCGGAGTATCTTTATTTTACCGCCGTCCAAAATTGAACTGGACCGCCGTCTACGCGGTCGCGGTCAGGACAGCGAAGAGGTCATTGCAAAGCGTATGGCGCAAGCTGTTGCAGAAATGAGCCATTACGCCGAATATGATTATCTGATTGTGAATGATGACTTCGATACCGCGTTGACCGATTTGAAGACCATTATTCGCGCCGAACGTCTGCGCATGAGCCGCCAAAAGCAGCGTCATGACGCTTTAATCAGCAAATTGTTGGCAGACTGAACCTGATTTCAGTATCATGCCCAGTCATTTCTTCACCTGTGGAGCTTTTTAAGTATGGCACGCGTAACTGTTCAGGACGCTGTAGAGAAAATTGGTAACCGTTTTGACCTGGTACTGGTCGCCGCGCGTCGCGCTCGTCAGATGCAGGTAGGCGGAAAGGATCCGCTGGTACCGGAAGAAAACGATAAAACCACTGTAATCGCGCTGCGCGAAATCGAAGAAGGTCTGATCAACAACCAGATCCTCGACGTTCGCGAACGCCAGGAACAGCAAGAGCAGGAAGCCGCTGAATTACAAGCCGTTACCGCTATTGCTGAAGGTCGTCGTTAATCACAAAGCGGGTCGCCCTTGTATCTGTTTGAAAGCCTGAATCAACTGATTCAAACCTACCTGCCGGAAGACCAAATCAAGCGTCTGCGGCAGGCGTATCTCGTTGCACGTGATGCTCACGAGGGGCAAACACGTTCAAGCGGTGAACCCTATATCACGCACCCGGTAGCGGTTGCCTGCATTCTGGCCGAGATGAAACTCGACTATGAAACGCTGATGGCGGCGCTGCTGCATGACGTGATTGAAGATACTCCCGCCACCTACCAGGATATGGAACAGCTTTTTGGTAAAAGCGTCGCCGAGCTGGTAGAGGGGGTGTCGAAACTTGATAAACTCAAGTTCCGCGATAAGAAAGAGGCGCAGGCCGAAAACTTTCGCAAGATGATTATGGCGATGGTGCAGGATATCCGCGTCATCCTCATCAAACTTGCCGACCGTACCCACAACATGCGCACGCTGGGCTCACTTCGCCCGGACAAACGTCGCCGCATCGCCCGTGAAACTCTCGAAATTTATAGCCCGCTGGCGCACCGTTTAGGTATCCACCACATTAAAACCGAACTCGAAGAGCTGGGTTTTGAGGCGCTGTATCCCAATCGTTACCGCGTAATTAAAGAAGTGGTGAAAGCCGCGCGCGGCAACCGTAAAGAGATGATCCAAAAAATCCTCTCTGAAATCGAAGGGCGTTTGCAGGAAGCGGGAATACCGTGCCGCGTCAGTGGTCGCGAAAAGCATCTTTATTCGATTTACTGCAAAATGGTGCTCAAAGAGCAGCGTTTTCACTCAATCATGGACATCTACGCTTTCCGCGTGATCGTCAATGATTCTGACACCTGTTATCGCGTGCTCGGGCAAATGCATAGCCTGTACAAGCCGCGTCCGGGTCGCGTGAAAGACTATATCGCCATTCCTAAAGCGAACGGCTATCAGTCGTTGCACACCTCGATGATTGGCCCGCACGGCGTGCCGGTTGAGGTCCAGATCCGTACCGAAGATATGGATCAGATGGCGGAGATGGGTGTTGCCGCGCACTGGGCTTATAAAGAGCACGGCGAAACCAGTACTACCGCACAAATCCGCGCCCAGCGCTGGATGCAAAGCCTGCTGGAGCTGCAACAGAGCGCCGGTAGTTCGTTTGAATTTATCGAGAGCGTTAAATCCGATCTCTTCCCGGATGAGATTTACGTTTTCACACCGGAAGGGCGAATTGTCGAGCTGCCTGCCGGTGCAACGCCCGTCGACTTCGCTTATGCAGTGCATACCGATATCGGTCATGCCTGCGTGGGCGCACGCGTTGACCGCCAGCCTTACCCGCTGTCGCAGCCGCTTACCAGCGGTCAAACCGTTGAAATCATTACCGCACCGGGCGCTCGCCCGAATGCCGCGTGGCTGAACTTTGTCGTTAGCTCAAAAGCGCGCGCCAAAATTCGTCAGTTGCTGAAAAACCTCAAGCGTGATGATTCTGTAAGCCTGGGCCGTCGTCTGCTCAACCATGCTTTGGGTGGTAGCCGTAAGCTCAATGAAATCCCGCAGGAAAATATTCAGCGCGAGCTGGATCGCATGAAGCTGGCAACGCTTGACGATCTGCTGGCAGAAATCGGACTTGGTAACGCAATGAGCGTGGTGGTCGCGAAAAATCTGCAACATGGGGACGCCTCCATTCCACCGGCAACCCAAAGCCACGGACATCTGCCCATTAAAGGTGCCGATGGCGTGCTGATCACCTTTGCGAAATGCTGCCGCCCTATTCCTGGCGACCCGATTATCGCCCACGTCAGCCCCGGTAAAGGTCTGGTGATCCACCATGAATCCTGCCGTAACATCCGTGGCTACCAGAAAGAGCCAGAGAAGTTTATGGCTGTGGAATGGGATAAAGAGACGGCGCAGGAGTTCATCACCGAAATCAAGGTGGAGATGTTCAATCATCAGGGCGCGCTGGCAAACCTGACGGCGGCAATTAACACCACGACTTCGAATATTCAAAGTTTGAATACGGAAGAGAAAGATGGTCGCGTCTACAGCGCCTTTATTCGTCTGACCGCCCGTGACCGTGTGCATCTGGCGAATATCATGCGCAAAATCCGCGTGATGCCAGACGTGATTAAAGTCACCCGAAACCGAAATTAATGTTTTATGAACCCAACACGTTATGCACGCATCTGCGAAATGCTCGCCAGGCGGCAGCCTGATCTGACCGTCTGCATGGAGCAGGTCCACAAACCTCATAACGTTTCTGCGATTATTCGTACCGCAGATGCCGTTGGCGTACATGAAGTTCACGCCGTCTGGCCTGGTAGCCGCATGCGCACCATGGCTTCGGCAGCGGCGGGTAGTAACAGCTGGGTACAGGTGAAAACACACCGCACCATTGGCGATGCCGTCGCTCATCTCAAAGGCCGGGGCATGCAGATTCTGGCAACCCATCTTTCTGATAACGCTGTCGATTTCCGCGAAATTGATTACACTCGCCCGACCTGCATTTTGATGGGACAGGAGAAAACGGGCATCACGCAGGAAGCATTGGCCCTGGCGGATCAGGACATCATCATTCCGATGATCGGCATGGTGCAGTCGCTGAATGTTTCCGTTGCCTCAGCCCTCATTCTTTACGAAGCCCAGCGTCAGCGGCAAAATGCAGGCATGTACCTGCGTGAAAACAGCATGTTGCCGGAAGCAGAGCAACAACGCCTGTTGTTTGAAGGCGGCTATCCGGTGCTGGCGAAAGTCGCAAAACGCAAAGGCCTGCCTTATCCCCACGTCAATCAGCAAGGCGAGATCGAAGCTGATGCCGACTGGTGGGCTACTATGCAGGCTGCAGGGTAAGTGCCATGAAAGGTCGCCTGTTAGATGCTGTCCCACTCAGTTCCCTAACGGGCGTTGGCGCAGCACTTAGTAACAAACTGGCGAAAATCAACCTGCATACCGTGCAGGATCTACTCTTACACCTTCCCCTGCGCTACGAAGATCGCACCCATCTCTACCCCATCGGAGAACTACTGCCGGGCGTTTATGCCACGGTGGAAGGCGAAGTGCTGAACTGCAATATCTCCTTCGGCGGTCGGCGGATGATGACCTGCCAGATCAGCGACGGTTCCGGCATCCTCACCATGCGCTTTTTCAATTTCAGCGCGGCAATGAAAAATAGCCTGGCGACGGGCCGCCGTGTACTGGCTTATGGCGAAGCAAAGCGCGGTAAATATGGTGCGGAGATGATCCACCCGGAATACCGCGTGCAGGGCGATCTCAGCACGCCAGAATTACAGGAAACGCTCACGCCGGTTTATCCAACAACGGAAGGCGTAAAGCAGGCCACGCTGCGTAAATTAACCGACCAGGCGCTGGATCTGCTCGACACCTGCGCCATTGAAGAACTCCTGCCGCCGGAACTGTCACAAGGAATGATGACGCTACCGGAAGCGTTGCGCACTTTGCACCGCCCGCCACCGACGCTACAGCTTAGCGATCTGGAAACCGGGCAGCATCCGGCGCAACGTCGTCTGATTCTGGAAGAACTGCTGGCGCACAACCTCAGCATGTTAGCCTTACGTGCCGGAGCACAGCGTTTTCATGCCCAGCCGCTGAGCGCCAATGATGCGCTGAAAAATAAACTCCTCGCAGCCTTACCGTTCAAGCCAACGGGCGCACAGGCACGCGTAGTGGCGGAGATCGAGCGCGATATGGCGCTGGATGTGCCGATGATGCGCCTGGTACAGGGCGATGTAGGTTCCGGTAAAACGCTGGTCGCCGCCCTCGCCGCGCTGCGTGCGATTGCCCACGGCAAACAGGTGGCATTGATGGCACCAACCGAATTACTCGCCGAACAGCACGCCAATAACTTCCGCAACTGGTTTGAACCGCTCGGTATCGAAGTGGGCTGGCTCGCCGGTAAGCAGAAAGGCAAAGCGCGACTGTCTCAGCAGGAAGCCATCGCCAGCGGTCAGGTGCAGATGATTGTTGGTACGCACGCCATCTTCCAGGAACAGGTGCAGTTTAACGGTCTGGCGCTGGTGATTATCGACGAACAACATCGCTTTGGCGTGCATCAGCGTCTGGCGTTATGGGAGAAAGGCCAGCAGCAAGGCTTCCATCCGCATCAGTTGATCATGACCGCCACGCCGATCCCCCGCACGCTGGCAATGACGGCGTATGCCGATCTCGATACCTCGGTGATAGATGAGCTGCCGCCAGGCCGCACGCCAGTGACTACGGTCGCTATTCCTGATACCCGCCGTACCGACATCATTGACCGCGTGCGCCACGCCTGCATAACTGAAGGTCGTCAGGCGTACTGGGTTTGTACGTTGATTGAAGAGTCGGAATTGCTGGAAGCGCAGGCGGCGGAAGCTACCTGGGAAGAGTTGAAACTGGCGCTACCAGAGTTGAACGTTGGCCTGGTACACGGGCGGATGAAACCTGCCGAGAAACAGGCGGTGATGGCGTCGTTTAAACAAGGTGAGCTACACCTGCTGGTTGCCACAACCGTTATTGAAGTCGGCGTTGATGTGCCTAACGCCAGTCTGATGATTATCGAAAACCCGGAGCGTCTGGGTCTGGCGCAGTTACACCAGCTTCGCGGGCGTGTAGGTCGTGGTGCGGTGGCTTCTCACTGCGTGCTGCTCTACAAAACGCCGCTCTCCAAAACCGCGCAAATTCGGCTGCAAGTGCTGCGCGACAGCAACGACGGTTTTGTGATTGCACAGAAAGACTTAGAGATTCGCGGACCGGGTGAACTGTTAGGTACGCGTCAGACGGGTAATGCTGAGTTTAAAGTGGCGGATTTACTGCGCGATCAGGCGATGATCCCGGAAGTTCAGCGCCTGGCGCGACATATTCACGAACGTTACCCACAACAAGCAAAAGCCCTGATAGAACGCTGGATGCCGGAGACGGAACGTTACTCCAACGCATGACCAGACTCATCACAAGACAAGTCACGCAGTAAATCTTCAATCTGGATAGTGAGGATATCCATTGCCTCATACGCATCCTGTGCAATTCGCGCCGCCATTGCGCCTTCCGGTTCACCACGCAGAATTTCAGCCGCTGCCTGTACGCCAGCCACAATCATTTCAGGTGTTAACATTTGGCGAAGAAAAGCGCGATTATCAGAGGACCAGCCATCTTTATGGCCTAATGGATGCCCCCAGCCTATCCATTCTTGCGACCATAACGGATTGGCTTCTATGGGATAAATTAGATGCGCGGCATACTGAATAGCACACACCGCTTTTCCTGGCGTATCCAGCGCCCACCAGCGTGACCAGAGAGAACGAATTAACGGCGCGGCCCCACCCAGAGTATTGAACACCGCCAGCCAGCAAAGAACGTTATTGAAACCACGCTCGTTATCCATACGCTGCAACGCGGTGTCCAGTAAAAATTGCCGTACCTGCTGGCGTTGGGAAGCATTCATCATCTCCTGCCAGAGATAGGGTCGACACAATGCCTTCATTAAGGATTCTTCGAAGTGATCACCATAACCGCCAGCTAAAACGGTTTCATGCCATTGCGCCAGGCAGAGCGGAAACAGATAGCGAAACAACTCTATTTGCATCGGTTCGTTATAAACGAGATTGAGTACATAGTAAGCACTCAAATCCCGTTCGCTGATCTGCTGCCACTCTTTAGCCGCCAGCGCCTTGAGTTCGGCATCTGCGTAATCAAATTCCGTTTCCCATACACAGAGCACTGGCGGCTCATCACCAAAAATATGGCGACAGTGTTCACGTAGCGTTTCCGGTTCCTTCCGACGCTTTTTCATTTTTAACCGGCAAAAATCGGCAACATTAAATACAGCTTAATCACCAGCGCATTGACGATATCGATAAAGAACGCACCGACCATCGGCACCACCAAAAACGCCATGTGCGACGGGCCAAAGCGTTCAGTGATCGCCTGCATGTTGGCGATTGCCGTTGGCGTTGCACCGAGGCCAAAACCACAGTGACCCGCAGCCAGCACTGCCGCATCGTAGTTTTTGCCCATCATGCGCCAGGTAACGAAGATGGCATACAACGCCATGAAGATGGTCTGTACCACCAGAATCGCCAGCATCGGCAGCGCCAGCGAAGCCAGCTCCCACAGTTTCAGCCCCATCAGCGCCATCGCCAGGAACAACGACAGGCTTACGTTACCCAGCACGGATACCGCACGCTCAAAGACGCGGTAAAAGCCCATCATTGACAGACCGTTGCTCAGAATCACGCCAACAAACAGTACACAGACGAAGGTCGGCAGTTCAAAAGCAGTGCCAGCCAAAAGTTGCGCAACAATTTTCCCCACCGTCAGGCAGATAGCAATCAGCGCGATAGTTTCAATCAGCACCAGCGAGGTGATCATGCGTCCCACATCCGGCTTTTCAAACGCCGTCGGGACTTCCTGGTCATCCGGAATACCGTTCGGCGTGGTGGAGTGTTTCACCAGATAGCGCGCCACCGGACCGCCAATCAAGCCGCCCAGCACCAGACCGAACGTTGCACAGGCCATCGCCACTTCCGTCGCATTGGTGAAGCCATAACGTTCAATGAACAATTTACTCCACGCAGCGCCCGTACCGTGACCGCCGGAAAGCGTAATAGAACCGGCCAACAGCCCCATCAGCGGATCAAGCCCTAACAGGCTAGCCATACCAATGCCAATGGCATTTTGCATCACCAACAGACCAACAACCACAATCAAGAAGATGCCAACCACACGCCCACCGGCACGCAAACTGGCAATGTTGGCGTTCAGGCCAATGGTGGCGAAGAAAGCCAGCATTAACGGATCGCGCAGGGACATATCAAAGTTGACTTCCCAGCCCATGCTTTTTTTCAGTACTAGTAGCGCCAGCGCCACCAACAAACCACCCGCAACAGGTTCCGGTATGGTGTATTTCTTCAAAAAGGAGACGGAATGGACCAACTTACGCCCGAGCAGCAACGTCAGCGTTGCGGCAACAAGCGTTGCTAAAGTATCGAGATGAAACATAGTTACTCCTTTGTATCCGCATCACTCTTTCATACTCGTCATACTTCATCGCGCAGTGGCAACTTCATGAACTATGACGGGTATCGAGTTATGCTTTCCTGGGTCAAATTCTCAGCTGTTAATGAACAAATGGCATGGATTTTAAGCAGAAAAATACCAAAAGTTATATAAAAAAGTGCATTTATCTCATTTAAATATTTAGATGAGGATGTGGCAAACGTTTGCTTTTCTCTTTCGGTCAGCTAAAATGCCCGCTTTGCTACCACGGGATTGTTTTCGATGTCTGTTTCCACCCTCGAGTCAGAAAATGCGCAACCGGTTGCGCAGACTCAAAACAGCGAACTGATTTACCGTCTTGAAGATCGTCCGCCGCTTCCTCAAACCCTGTTTGCCGCCTGTCAGCATCTGCTGGCGATGTTCGTTGCGGTGATCACGCCAGCGCTATTAATCTGCCAGGCGCTGGGTTTACCGGCACAAGACACGCAACACATTATTAGTATGTCGCTGTTTGCCTCCGGTGTGGCATCGATTATTCAAATTAAGGCCTGGGGTCCGGTTGGCTCCGGGCTGTTGTCTATTCAGGGCACCAGCTTCAACTTTGTTGCCCCGCTGATTATGGGCGGTACCGCGCTGAAAACCGGTGGTGCTGATGTTCCTACCATGATGGCGGCTTTGTTCGGCACGTTGATGCTGGCAAGTTGCACCGAGATGGTGATCTCCCGCGTTCTGCATCTGGCGCGCCGCATTATTACGCCGCTGGTTTCTGGCGTTGTGGTGATGATTATCGGCCTGTCGCTAATTCAGGTTGGGTTAACGTCCATTGGCGGCGGTTACGCAGCCATGAGCGATAACACCTTCGGCGCACCGAAAAATCTGCTGCTGGCAGGCGTGGTCTTAGCCTTAATTATCCTGCTTAACCGTCAACGTAACCCTTACTTACGCGTGGCCTCACTGGTGATTGCGATGGCGGCCGGATATGCGCTGGCGTGGTTTATGGGCATGTTGCCAGAAAGCAACGAACCGATGACGCAAGAACTGATTATGGTGCCAACGCCGCTCTATTACGGTCTTGGCATTGAATGGAGTCTGCTGCTGCCGCTGATGCTGGTCTTTATGATCACTTCGCTGGAAACCATTGGCGATATCACGGCGACCTCTGACGTTTCCGAACAGCCAGTGTCCGGTCCGCTGTACATGAAACGCCTGAAAGGCGGCGTGCTGGCAAACGGCCTGAACTCGTTTGTTTCGGCGGTGTTTAACACCTTCCCGAACTCCTGCTTCGGGCAAAACAACGGAGTGATCCAGTTGACTGGTGTTGCCAGCCGCTATGTCGGTTTTGTCGTCGCGCTGATGTTGATCGTGCTGGGTCTGTTCCCGGCAGTGAGCGGTTTTGTACAACACATTCCAGAACCGGTTCTGGGCGGCGCAACGCTTGTAATGTTTGGCACCATCGCCGCCTCCGGTGTGCGTATCGTTTCTCGTGAGCCGCTGAACCGTCGGGCGATTCTGATTATCGCGCTGTCGCTGGCGGTTGGTCTGGGCGTGTCTCAGCAGCCGCTGATTTTGCAGTTTGCCCCTGAATGGCTGAAAAACCTGCTCTCCTCCGGGATCGCCGCGGGCGGTATTACTGCCATCGTGCTGAATCTGATTTTCCCACCAGAAAAACAGTAATTCACTGGCGGCGGTAAGATAATTACCGCCGCAGTCTCACCTCTTTCACCATTCCCGCCTTGAGGATTGCGCGTAAATCGTGCATAACTCCCTTATGTGCATTTCACGGGATGGAAGACCATGAAATTTATTGGGAAGCTGCTTCTCTACATTCTCATCGCTCTGTTAGTGGTGATCGCTGGCCTCTATTTTCTTCTGCAAACCCGCTGGGGAGCAGAACATATCAGCGCATGGGTTTCCGAGAATAGCGACTATCATCTGGCCTTCGGGGCGATGGATCACCGTTTTTCCGCGCCATCTCATATCGTGCTGGAGAACGTCACGTTTGGTCGTGATGGTCAGCCCGCGACCCTGGTGGCAAAAAGTGTCGACATTGCGCTAAGCAGTCGGCAACTGACCGAACCACGCCATGTCGATACCATCCTGCTGGAAAACGGGACGCTGAATCTCACCGACCAGACCGCGCCGCTACCGTTCAAAGCCGATCGTCTGCAACTGCGTGATATGGCGTTTAATAGCCCGAATAGCGAATGGAAACTGAGCGCGCAGCGGGTAAATGGCGGCGTGGTTCCGTGGTCACCAGAAGCCGGTAAAGTGCTGGGTACGAAGGCGCAGATTCAGTTTAGTGCCGGATCGCTTTCGCTCAATGATGTTCCTGCCACCAATGTACTGATTGAAGGCAGTATTGATAACGATCGCGTTACGCTGACTAACCTGGGTGCCGACATCGCCCGCGGGACATTAACCGGAAACGCGCAGCGTAACGCCGACGGCAGCTGGCAAGTGGAAAATCTGCGCATGGCGGATATCCGTCTACAAAGCGAAAAATCGCTAACCGACTTCTTTGCGCCATTACGCTCTGTCCCGTCGTTGCAGATTGGTCGCCTGGAAGTGATCGATGCTCGTTTGCAAGGTCCGGACTGGGCGGTGACCGACCTCGATCTCAGCTTGCGCAACATGACCTTCAGTAAAGATGACTGGCAGACACAAGAAGGCAAACTGTCGATGAACGCTAGCGAGTTCATTTATGGTTCGCTGCATTTATTTGACCCGATTATAAACGCGGAATTTTCCCCGCAGGGCGTAGCGCTGCGCCAGTTCACCAGCCGCTGGGAAGGGGGTATGGTCAGAACGTCAGGGAACTGGCTGCGTGACGGGAAAACGTTGATCCTTGATGATGCGGCAATTGCCGGGCTGGAATATACCTTGCCGAAAAACTGGCAACAGTTGTGGATGGAAACGACACCCGGTTGGTTAAACAGCCTGCAACTGAAGAGATTTAGCGCCAGCCGCAATCTGATCATTGATATCGACCCTGACTTCCCGTGGCAGCTCACCGCGCTCGATGGTTACGGTGCCAACCTGACGCTGGTTACCGATCATAAATGGGGCGTCTGGAGTGGCTCGGCGAATCTGAATGCCGCCGCCGCGACATTCAATCGTGTTGATGTTCGTCGCCCGTCGCTGGCGCTGACCGCCAACAGCAGCACGGTGAATATCAGCGAACTGAGTGCATTTACTGAAAAAGGCATTCTGGAAGCCACCGCCAGTGTTTCACAAACGCCACAACGTCAGACACATATCAGCCTGAATGGACGCGGTGTGCCGGTGAATATTTTGCAACAGTGGGGATGGCCTAAATTACCGTTGACTGGCGACGGCAATATTCAGCTTACCGCCAGTGGCGATATTCAGGCCAATGTCCCGTTGAAACCTACGGTTAGCGGGCAATTGCATGCCGTGAACGCCGCAAAGCAGCAAGTGACTCAAACCATGAATGCTGGCATCGTTTCCAGCGGTGAAGTTACATCGACGGAGCCGGTGCGGTAAACATCAATCTCGCCGGGTACGACTCAGACGTACCCGGCATTCCATCAATAGATTACAACGTAATTGTCAGCGCATTCCCTTGAGGCTTCACCACCAGCCCCTGCTCACTTTCAGCCTGCGAACCGTCTTGCAGACCATTTACTTTCACAACATTGCGCAGGCACAGCGTCCAGTTCTTCGCCTCGCCCGCACCAGTCACAGTAATCGTGTTGCCAGTACGTGCTGCTTTTAAAGTAAAGATCACCGATCCGTCAGTAGCGGGCACTTCACAGACGGCTTCATGCCCGTCTTGCAGATTAAAGAGGTGGAATGCCGTGCCTTCGTGCCACACGTAATCGGGACGTTGATCGTTGTTGCCCAGCGCCAGTAGGGTGTTATCACGCACATAAATGGGCAGACTCAGGAAGCTGTGCTGCTGTTTATGCCAGCGACTACCGTCGAGCTCATCGTTGTGCCACAGGTGTGTCCAGCGACCTTCCGGCAGGTAGAACTGCACATCGCCCGCTTCAGTGAACACCGGCGCAACCATCACGTTGTCGCCTAACATGTATTGACGGTCAAGGTAATCACAAGCCGGATCGTCCGGGAACTCCATCATCATGGCCCGCATCATCGGCGTACCCCGCGCGTTCGCACGCGCAGCTTCACGATACAGATACGGCATCATGCGGCATTTCAGTTGCGTGAAGAAGCGCACCACATCACAGGACTCATCATCGTAGGCCCACGGCACACGATAAGATTTGCTACCGTGTAAACGGCTATGGCTGGAGAGCAAACCAAACGCGCACCAGCGTTTGTAAACGTGCGCCGGAGCGGTATTTTCAAAGCCGCCGATATCGTGGCTCCAGAAGCCAAAACCTGAAAGGCCAATAGACAAACCACCGCGCAGGCTTTCCGCCATTGATTCGTAGTTAGCGTAACAATCGCCACCCCAGTGTACCGGGAATTTCTGCGCACCGACGGAGGCCGAGCGGGCAAACAAGACAGCTTCTTCCTCACCAACGGTGTCCTTGAGCACGTTCCACACCAGTTCGTTGTAGATGTACGCATAATGGTTATGCATTTTCTGCGGATCGGAACCGTCAAACCACTGAACATCAGTTGGGATACGTTCGCCAAAGTCGGTCTTAAAGCAATCAACGCCCATCGCGACCAGACCTTTCAGTTTGTCGGCGTACCATTTGCAGGCATCCGGATTGGTAAAGTCATAAATCGCCAGACCTGGCTGCCATTTATCCCACTGCCATAGCGAACCGTCCGGGCGTTTGAGTAAATAGCCTTTCTCTTGTAACTCTTTAAAGACGGGGGATTTTTGACCGATATAGGGGTTAATCCAGACGCAGATTTTCAGTCCTTTCGCTTTCAGGCGGCGGATCATCCCTTCCGGGTCAGGGAAAGTCAGCGGGTCCCACTCAAAATCGCACCACTGGAAGGCTTTCATCCAGAAACAGTCAAAGTGGAAAACATGCAGCGGCAGATTGCGTTCCGCCATACCATCGATAAAGCTGTTTACCGTCGCTTCGTCGTAGTTGGTGGTAAATGAAGTGGTTAGCCACAGGCCGAAGGACCACGCGGGCGGCAGCGCCGGACGACCAGTAAAGCGGGTATAACGATCAAGTACCGCTTTCGGCGTCGGGCCGTCGATAACAAAGTATTCGAGATATTCACTCTCAACGCTGAACTGCACTTTGGAGACTTTCTCCGATCCCACTTCAAAAGAGACACACTGGGGATGATTGACCAGTACCCCATAACCACGGTTAGTCATGTAGAACGGGATATTTTTATACGCCTGTTCAGTACTTGTGCCGCCGTCCCGGTTCCAGGTCTCTACCGTCTGGCCATTGCGCACCAGGGCAGTAAAGCGCTCTCCCAGACCGTAAACTGTTTCGCCAACGCCAAGATCAAGCCGCTCAAACATATAATTGCGTTGATTATTCGTGTCCTGCACGTAGCCATTATTTTTCACCTGACTACCGGTAATACGTTCGCCGTTGCGCAGAAAATCCAGTGACCAGAACTCACCTTTGCTGACACGCGCGCTTAAGTTGCCACTTTTAAACTCAGCATAACGTTCTGTGTTTTCGATTGTGACCTTCACGTCCTGCAAAATATTGAGCGGATAATGAGGACCGTTATTCAGCGCCCCCTGAAAATGCTCAATCCGCACACCGACAATACCTTCCTGTGGGGAGAAAAAGCGCAACGTAAATAAAGGCGTATCAAGCTGCCAGGTACGTTCACGCACATCACGGGGGGCAGCATAGACCACCATTTCATTATCCTGCTGTTCAACCTCGAACACCTGAAGCGGGTGAATCAAATTGAGGCCAGGTTGAATCAACCAGTTTCCATCGCTAATTTTCATTGCCGTTCCTTAGTTCTGCACTTCTTGAGAGGTGAATTGTTGCTGGCAACGGCGTTTACCCTGAGCCAGCTGTTCCATAACGGTTTTCAGATTGTGCGTCGTGAGTGAGTAGTAGCGTTTAGCGATAATCGCGCTCAGCAAATAACAGATCGCCGGAACAATCGTGAATAGCGCAATAATGATGCTAATCGTGGCGCTGTTCTGCGCTTTTTCTGCCGCATCATATCCGCCATAAGCCAGCATCCAGCCGATAAGAGCGCCGCCGAAGGCCAACCCCAGTTTGAGCACAAACAGCGTGCCAGCAAAACTGATCCCGGTCAGGCGTTTACCATTGCACCACTCGCCGTAGTCGACGGTATCGGACATCATTACCCACTGGATAGGTGTCACCAGTTGATGCAACACACCAATCACGAAGATGAAGACAAACATAGTGATGCTGGCCTGCATGGGAACAAAGAACATCGCGAGGCTAATCACTGCCAGCAGGGCGTTCGTCCACCAGAAGATAGTGACTTTACATTTCCAGTCGGTCAGAGGTTTTGCCAGTGCGGAACCAATCAGGTTACCCACGCAATAAGTGGTGAGAAAAGCGACAAACACTTCCGGCGTGCCCAAAATCCATGTGACGTAATACATCATCGCCCCACCGCGTACGCACACCGCCAGGATATTGAAAATGGTTAGTAAACCGACAATCCGCCACTGGTCGTTTTGCCAGATATCACGTAAATCTTCCCGCATAGACGTTGTTGTAGGTGGTGCTTCAACGCGTTCTTTAGTGGTGAAGAAACAAAATGCCAGCATCATGAATGCCACCACGGAAAGGACCGCGATACCGCCCTGGAAACCGAGTGGTTTATTATCACCGCCAATTAAATTAACCAGTGGCATCATCAGAACAGTAGAAAGCATGCCTCCCGCGGTCGCCAGCACAAAACGCCAGGATTGCAGCGAGATACGCTGAGTCGGGTCATTGGTGATTACACCACCCAATGCGCAGTAAGGGATATTGACGACGGTATAAAGTAAGGTAAGTAGGGTGTAAGTAATTGCTGCATAGATCATTTTGCCGTTCATACTGAGATCTGGCGTGCTATAGGCCAGTACACAGACGATCCCGAATGGCAGTGCGCCAAACAGTACCCACGGACGAAATTTACCCCAGCGAGAGCGCGTTCGATCGGCCAACAACCCCATGCAAGGATCGGAAATCGCATCCAGTGCACGAGCGACCAAAAACATGGTTCCGACAAATCCGGCAGGAATGCCAAAAATATCGGTATAAAAGAACATCATATATAACATTACGTTATCGAAAATAATGTGGCTGGCGGCGTCTCCCATGCCATAACCAATTTTCTCTTTAACGGACAACACTTCACTCTTCATCTGCTTTTCCTTGATGCTATAGGGGTGCTGAGACCGATAACGCATTTTGTAAACCATCCCTGTGAGAGCGAATATTCCGATATCTGGTTATTAATTTATGATTCTTGTTTTATGTGATCGTGGTAGCGTTAATTCCGCTCATATATCATTGTAAAATATGGGTTTTATATGAACTATAATGCTTTCGTGATAATACGCTGCGTGTATTAGGCGGAAAAAACTGATCTGGGGGATGTAGAAACTCAAGGAAGTAGCTATAATGCGCCCCGCCTCCATGTAGCAATCGAGGCGCGGAAGATCGTCGTCTCCGGTGAGGCGGCTGGACTTCAAATCCAGTTGGGGCCGCCAGCGGTCCCGGGCAGGTTCGACTCCTGTGATCTTCCGCCAATTAACATCTTCTGAACTCTCCCGATGTCAATATCTCCCTTCTAATCCCTTGTATATCAGGATTCCTTTGTATCCAGAAGTCAACCGACTTCACCCCGTATCAAGTTGCTTTTGGGGGTGCTTTAGGGGGTGTTATTTCCTATTGAAATATCAGCACCCCCATAATTGGGAAAATATGATATATAACAACGGCTTTCAACTACATCTTTGTTATACAAGGGATGCATTGGGGGTATCAGGTTAATTACTGGCAGAAATCCCCCTCAAGAACATGAATTCATTAAAAGCCGGAGGATGTCATGGCATTAACCGATATTAAAGTGAAAACCGCAAAACCAAAAGAAAAGCCCTATAAACTTGCTGATGGCGGCGGTATGTATCTACTGATTAACACTAATGGTTCTAAATACTGGCGAATGAAGTACCGCTTTGCTGGTAAAGAAAAGATGCTTTCTATTGGCGTATACCCCGATGTAACGCTAGCCGACGCTCGTGAAAAACGCAACGAAGCCAGGAAAATCCTCACTGCTGGAGGCGATCCAGGGGTGGCAAAAAAAGAAGAAAAAATCGCGCAGCAAATGAGTTTGAAAAATACGTTCGAAGCAATTGCTCGCGAATGGCATCATTCAAAAGCCGATCGGTGGTCATTACGCTATCGTGATGAAATCATTGATACCTTTGAAAAAGACATTTTTCCCTACATTGGCAAACGCCCTATCGCCGAAATCAAACCAATGGAGTTACTGGAAGCACTGCGTAAAATGGAAAAACGTGGAGCTCTGGAGAAAATGCGCAAAGTCCGGCAGCGCTGTGGTGAGGTGTTCCGCTATGCAATTGTTACTGGTCGGGCAGACTACAACCCTGCTCCCGATCTTGCCTGTGCTTTAGCTACACCGAAAAAAGTACATTTTCCCTTTCTTACTGCTAATGAACTTCCCCACTTCCTCAACGATCTGGCGGGTTATACCGGAAGTATCATCACTAAGGCAGCTACTCAGATCATTATGTTAACCGGTGTACGAACACAAGAGTTACGTTTCGCACGCTGGGAGGATATCGATTTTGAGACAAAATTATGGGAGATCCCGGCAGAAGTAATGAAGATGAAGCGACCTCATATTGTGCCGCTCTCTGAGCAGGTCATTGCGCTATTTAAGCAACTTGAACCAATCTCAAAACATCATCCTCTGGTCTTTATCGGTAGGAACGATCCTCGCAAGCCAATTAGTAAGGAAAGCATAAACCAAGTCATTGAATTACTAGGATATAAGGGAAGACTCACAGGGCACGGTTTCAGACACACCATGAGTACAATTCTGCACGAACAGGGCTTTAATTCTGCCTGGATTGAAATGCAGTTAGCTCATGTGGATAAAAACGCTATCAGAGGTACCTATAATCATGCCCAGTATCTGGATGGTCGCCGTGAAATGATGCAGTGGTATGCTGACTACATTGATTCACTTTCTGAGCAGATCTGATGAATGAAAGTTCAGTGACATAGAAATAATGAATAACCATCCAGCCCCAACGGCCGGATGGTTTTATTTATGTTTTCTTTTTTATTTGCTCACACCGCCTGAATTCTCATTGGGGAACCAGGATTTGAACACCACACCTTGTGCCACTCAGCAAACAGGCTGTAGCCTTACTGACAGAACTTAAGACATAGGCTGGTGAAAATGGTCTGATCTTTACGGGAACACATGACCCGCGTAAACCAATCAGTGAAAATACCGTAAATAAAGCCCTGAGGGTTATGGGATATGACACAACCCAAGAAGTCTGTGGTCATGGATTCCGGGCGATGGCATGTAGTGCGCTG
>NZ_CAOLGM010000039.1:0-12467 GCF_948475835.1 uncultured Escherichia sp.
CGTTTGGGCAGCATGGTCTCATCGACCTGCTGACAATCTGCGGCGATAATGCCGTTCAGATTATCGCGCAGCGTCTGGTTAAAATGACGATCGTGGATGATGACATTTGCTTCGAGATTCAGTGACAAACTGAGCGGATCGAGATTACTGGACCCTACTGTCGCCCAGTGATCGTCCATCAATGCCACTTTGCCGTGGAGCGGGCGGCGGCGGTACTCAAACACCTGAACGCCACCTTTAACCAGATAGTTATACAGCAAGCGCGCACCGACTCTGACAATCGGCATATCCGGTTCGCCCTGAATGATCAGTTTGATCCGCACCCCGCGCCGTGCCGCTTTACGCAAGGCGTGTAAAAATCGATAGCCGGGGAAGAAGTAGGCGTTGGCGATAATCACTTCCCGCCGCGCCTGAGTGAGCATTTTCAGATAGTGGCGTTCGATATCATCGCGATGTTCTTCGTTATCGCGCCAGACCAGCAATACCTGCGCTTCTCCCGGCTGGCGATTTTCTTCCGCTTTGTGATGGCGTCGCCACCAGCGTCGTGCCGCGCTCTGTCCTGGCAGGTTTTCCAGCTCAAACTGGAGAATATCTTCGACAATCGGCCCTTCGAGGCGTACCGCGTAATCCTGTTTAGCCTCCGGACCGTAGCTGGACATATGCTCGGCGGAGTAATTCAGCCCGCCAATAAAGGCGATACGCGCGTCGATCACCACAATTTTGCGATGCATCCGGCGAAACACATTGGTGCGCATACCAAAAAGGCGAGGGCGGGGATCGTAGTAGCGGAACACCACGCCAGCGGCCGTCAGTTCATTGACAAACTCATCGCTGAGATCCGGCGAACCGTAGCCATCCAGCAAGACTTCCGCTTTTACCCCGCGTTGCGCTGCTGCCAGTAGTGCCGCATGCAGCTGTTTGCCGACGTCATCCTCAAACCAGATAAACGTTTCAAGAATGATGCGTTCTTGTGCCTCGCCAATCGCCTTAAACACCGCGGGATAATATTGCTCGCCGTTTTCCAGCAACTGGATCTTATTGCCTTCGCGCCAGCTACATTTCATAAATGAATCTCCGCACTTAAAGGGGCATGATCAGAAAGGTGTCGCCATGTCCGCAGCGGCAACGCGGTTGGCGCGCTGGCGCTGGCATTTTTGACGTAGATCCTGTCCAGTCGTAGTAGAGGAAATTGCACCGGAAACGTGCGCGCCGGGCGTCCGTGGGCGCGGGTAAATATCTCATCCAGCCCGGCCTGCACTTTTAACGGATGATTAGCTTTTTGCCGCCAGTCATTGAAATCACCCGCCACCAATACCGGTTCGCCGTCCGGTAGCTCATTCACCCATTCGGCGAGCATCGCAAGCTGCGCCTGACGGTGCGCCTCACGCAGGCCCAGATGTACGCACATCACATGAATCGCTTTTCCGGTCATCGGTGGCACAATGCGGCAGTAGAGCACGCCGCGCTTTTCCGCACCATCGACCGAAACATCGCGATTCTCATAATGTTCAATGGGATAACGCGACAGTACGGCGTTGCCGTGATGCCCTTCCGGGTATACGGCATTGCGACCGTAGGCAAAATCGCTCCACATCGTGTCGGCGAGAAACTCGTAGTGCGAGGTATCGGGCCAGTTTTCCACATGCAGCGGATGAACTTCGTGCGCGCCCATCACTTCCTGCAGGCAAACAATATCGGCGCTGACGGTACGCACCGCGTCGCGAAGTTCCGGCAAAATGAAGCGTCGGTTAAACGCGGTAAAACCTTTGTGAATGTTGATGGTGAGCACCTTGAACGAAAATTGTTGTGTTTGATCGGGCATAATTTTCCTGTCTTTGCCTCTTATCTCATTGAAATAGTGTAGTCGGCGTCACAAAAAGGTGCGGTCTTACGGAATTTTCCGTAAAGTTCGGTACTCTGAGTAAGTAGAGATAAATTCTTCAGGAGAGAAGCCATGAAGTGGCAACAACGTGTTCGTGTCGCAACTGGTCTAAGTTGCTGGCAGATTATGTTGCATTTACTGGTAGTGGCGCTGCTGGTGGTGGGCTGGATGAGTAAGACTCTGGTTCACGTCGGCGTGGGATTATGCGCACTGTATTGTGTCACGGTAGTGATGATGTTGGTGTTTCAGCGCCACCCCGAGCAACGCTGGCGTGAGGTGGCAGACGTGCTGGAAGAGCTGACCACGACCTGGTATTTTGGCGCAGCGCTGATTGTGCTGTGGCTGTTGTCCCGTGTACTGGAAAACAACTTTTTGCTGGCAATTGCAGGGCTGGCAATCCTTGCCGGCCCGGCGGTAGTGTCTTTGCTGGCGAAAGATAAGAAGTTACATCACCTTACGTCTAAACATCGCGTACGCCGCTGACCCTGTCGTGGCCGTTATCACCAGTAGCGGCCACAAACTATTCCACACAATATCCAGACTCGCATCCTTCAAATAAATCTGCTTGGTAATGTCCGTAAAGTGGCGAATAGGGTTAATCCACGTCAGGTTTTGCAGCCATACTGGCATGTTTTCCACCGGAGAAACGTAACCGGAAAGGAGAATGGCGGGCATCATAAAAACAAACACGCCGATAAACGCCTGCTGTTGTGTCGAGCAGAGTGATGAAATCAACAGACCGAATCCCACCAGCGATAAACCGTAAATCACCATCGTAAAGTAGAACAGCGCCAGCGATCCGGCGAAGGGGATTTGATACGCCCAGATACCAATCGCCAGCACAATGGTGGCCTGGAAGGTGGCGACAATTAACGCCGGTACGGCTTTGCCGATGAAGATCTGCCAGGTGGTGAGCGGCGAAACCAGTAGCTGATCGAGCGTACCTTGTTCACGTTCGCGGGCGACGGAAAGTGAAGTGACGATCATTACGCCGATAGTGGTGATCATGGCGATCAGCGACGGCACCACAAACCATTTGTAGTCAAGATTCGGGTTATACCAGTTGCGTACCACCAGCTCGCTGTTGTTAGGTTTCGGTTTTCCTTCCAGCAGCTCCTGCTGATAATTTTTGACGATCTGTTGCAGGTAGTTGGCGGCAATTTGCGCACTGTTGGAGTTACGCCCGTCGAGGATCAACTGCAACGGCGCGGTCTGGAAGGTATCCAGTTTGCGCGAGAAGTCAGCCGGGAAACGCACCAGTAGTAACGCCTTTTGTGTGTCGATGGTTGGGCGGATCTCCTGTGGGCTTTTCAGCAGCAGCACATGAGTAAAGGCGCTGGCGCGGGCAAAACGTTGGGTCAGCTCCACCGAATGCTCGCCGTTATCTTCATCGTAGATGGCGATGGTGGCGTTAGTCACTTCCAGCGTGGCGGCGAACGGGAACAGAATCACCTGAATAAGCACAGGTAAAATCAGAATCGCGCGGGTTTGCGGTTCGCGCAGCAGCGACTGCAACTCTTTGCGGATTAACGTCCATAAGCGATGAAACATGCTCTTCTCCCTAATCCAGCCGACGTTTGGTTTTCAGCCACGTCAGGCCGATAAACATCACCGCCGAAGCGATCAAAAACAGCACGTTTACCACCAGCACCACTGGAATATTCCCGGCGAGGAACAGGCTTTGCAGGGTGCTGACGAAATAACGAGCGGGAATAATGTACGTCACCGCGCGGATCACCGCGGGCATACTGTCGATCTGAAAAATAAAGCCGGAAAGCATAATCGACGGCAGAAAAGCGGCGTTCAGGGCGACCTGAGCGGCATTGAACTGGTTGCGGGTAATCGTGGAAATCAGCAGCCCCATCCCCAGGGTACTGAGTAAAAACAGGCTGGAGATAAAAAACAGAATCAGCAGCGACCCGCGATACGGCACGCCGAGAATAAACACTGACACCAGCATACACAGCAACATCGCCAGCATCCCGAGAAAGTAATAAGGGATCAGCTTACACAGCAGCAGTTCCGTGCGGGTAATCTCCGTAGAGAGCAGAGCCTCCATGGTGCCGCGTTCCCATTCTCGCGCCACCACCAGCGAGGTGAGAATCGCGCCGATGACCGTCATGATAATGGTCACCGCACCGGGGATAATGAAGTGCTGGCTAATCGCCGCCGGGTTAAACCAGTAGCGGGTTTGTACATCAATAAGCGGTTCAAAAGTCTGCCCGTTGTCCTCCGCTCGCTGCATTTGCCAGATCTGCCAGATCCCTTCGACATACCCCTGTACAAAGTTAGCGGTATTCGGCTCACTGCCGTCGGTGATCACCTGAATCGGTGCGGTGGCGTTGGCGCGCTCCATCTGTTCCGCAAAATCCACCGGAATAACCACCAGACCGCGAATTTTCCCCGCCTGCATTTTGGCGATCAGTTCCTGACGGTTATCGCTGATGGTGGCGTCGATGTAGGGCGAACCGGTCATGGTGTGGGTGAAATCCAGCGCCGCTTCGCTACGCTGTTCCAGTAAAATCCCGACCCGCAGCTTGCTGGAGTCGAGGTTAATGCCGTAACCAAAAATAAACAGCAGCAACAGCGGGATCACTACCGCAATCAGCCAGCTACTCGGATCGCGAACGATCTGCCGCGTCTCTTTGACGCACAGCGCCCGCACGCGACGCCAGGAAAGGATCGGGTTACTCATTGCTATGCTCCTTATCCCAGTCGTGGATCAACTGAATAAAGGCTTGCTCCATGGTGGGATCGGGTTGCTCGTCGTTGGCCGACTGCGCTTTCAAATCATCCGGCGTGCCGCTGGCAATTAATTTCCCACGGTACACCAGGCCGATGCGGTCGCAATATTCTGCTTCATCCATAAAGTGGGTGGTGACCATCACCGTGACGCCTTTCTCTACCATGCTGTTGATATGTAGCCAGAATTCGCGGCGAGTAATCGGATCAACGCCGGACGTCGGTTCGTCGAGAAACAGAATGTCCGGTTCATGCATCAGCGAGCAGGCCAGTGCCAGCCGCTGTTTAAAACCTAATGGCAGTTCATCGGTGGCGTGGGAGGCGATACTTTTCAGGCCGAACGCCTCGCTCATACGGGAGATTTTTTCGTTCTGCGCCCGACCGCGTAAGCCATACACACCAGAGAAAAAGCGTAAATTCTGTTCGACCGTCAGGTTACCGTAGAGCGAAAACTTTTGCGCCATATAGCCGAGATGCTGGCGCGCTTTACCAGAACTCTCTTTCAGATCCATCCCCAGCACCAGCGCCTGGCCGGAAGTCGGCACCAGCAAACCGCACATCATCTTAAAGGTGGTCGATTTACCCGCGCCGTTTGGCCCCAGCAAACCAAAAATCTCCCCACGTTTAACGGCAAAGTTGACGTGATCGGTGGCGGCAAAATCACCAAATTTCTTGGTCAGTTCTTTCGCTTCGATCACCGTCTCGCCGGGTGTGCCTTCTACCGTATGTAATATTGCGCCCAGCGGCGATTCTGAGGTTCCGGCACCACCCAGCAAATCAATAAATGCATCTTCAAAACGCGGCGTAGTTTCGTTGATGTTGATTTCCGGCATCCCGTCGGCATGGCGAATATCGTCTGGTGTGGCCTCTTTTTTGAGGATCAGACGTACCGATTTCCCCTGAATCATGCCGTCGCTGACCTGTGGCAGTTTCAAGGCGCGTTGCAATAGTTTGCGGTTGCCCTCGTGTGGACTGGTCATCAGAAAACTGCGTCCGGCCATGGTTTGTGTCAGGGCTTTTGGTTCCCCCTGATACAGCAACTCGCCTTCGTTCATCAGTAACACGTCACGGCACTGCTCGGCTTCGTCGAGATACGAGGTACTCCAGAGGATTAACATCCCTTCGCCTGCCAGCTCATGCACCATCTGCCACAGTTCGCGCCGTGAGATAGGGTCAACGCCGACGCCGGGTTCATCGAGCAGCAACACTTTCGGTTCGCCCACCAGGGTACAGGCCAGACCGAGTTTTTGTTTCATCCCACCGGAGAGCTTGCCCGCCAGGCGTCCGGTAAACGGCCCAAGAGACGTAAACTCCAGCAGGCGAGCAAAAGTTTGCTTACGTGCCTCGCCGGTGACGCTGCGCAAATCCGCGTACAGATTGAGGTTCTCCATCACCGTGAGATCTTCATACAGACCAAATTTCTGCGGCATATAGCCGAGCACGGCGTGCAGCGCGCCGTCGTTTTTGATTGGATCAAAGCCAATCACCGTGGCATTGCCGCTGTCGGGTTTCAGTAATCCCGCCAGCATCCGCATTAGCGTGGTTTTACCTGCACCATCCGGCCCCACCAGCCCCGTCACATAACCGGCGTGAATGGTACAATCGAGCGGCGCGACGGCGGGCTTGTCCATGCCCGGAAAGCGTTTTTCCAGGCCGTTCAGCGTGATAACGGCATCATTCATGTCCTGCCTCGTTACCGAATTGCACCGTCACCGGCATTCCCTGGCGTAACGCATCATCGGCGTCGGTCACCACAATACGCAGGCGATAGACGAGGTCGGTACGCAGATCCGGTGTTTCGACGGTTTTCGGGGTAAATTCAGCAGTCGGCGAAACGAAACCAATCTGCCCGTGATAGGGCTTGTCCGGGCGACCATCGGTATAAAGCAGCACTTTGCGCCCCGGCTGGGCCTGGTCAAGATTACGTTCGTCAACATAGGCACGTACCCACACCGGACGCGTTAGTGAAACGGTAAACACCGTGCCACCTTCATTGAGGACCGTGCCTGGCTCCACCGCGCGCGTTAACAGCGTGCCATCAGACGGGGCTATCAACGTTGAGTCCTGCAAATTCAACTCCGCCTGCGCCAGTTGCGCCTGCGCCTGTTCGAGGCTGGCTTTCGCCTGGGCGATGTCCTGTTCACGGTTACCGGAACGGTACTGACGCAATTTATCCTGTGCTGATTTCAGCGTTGCCTGCGCCTGGTCGCGCGAGGAGCGGGCATTTTCCAGGTCGTTTGCCGAAATGGTGCGGCTTTTCCACAACCCTTGCTGGCGGTTATAGAAGTTCTGCGCATAGTCATAGGCGGCTTGCGCCTGTTTCACCGCTGCGGCGGCCTGAGCGATTTCTTCATCGCGATACCCGGCAAGCATCAGGTCATACTGCGCCTGTGCCACCGAAACACCCGCTTTCGCCTGCATCAGGGCAATCTCATACGGCTTGTGATCCAGTTCGCCCAGCACCTGGCCCGCTTTGATAGCATCACCTTCGTCCACCGCCAGCGATTCAACGCGCCCCCCAACACGGAAACTAAGATTCACCGTACGAATATCCACGTTGCCATACAGCGTCAGGCCGTTATCCTGGCGGCTTTGATACCACCAGTAGCCTCCGGCAACCACGGCGGCAAGTACCACTACCGCCAATCCGATCACGACAGGTTTTTTCATCACTACAAACTCCTTTGCGATAATCCTTGCAAAATCAGGTCGATATGACAGGTCACCGTCTGGTTGATCAGTTCGGTCTTTTCTTCATCGAACGCGGTCCAGCCGGTACGTAACAGAATTGTTTCTTTGCCAAGACGGAACGCCAGAATCTCACCAATCAACGCATGAGTATGGAGGATCATGCGGGTATCGTTGGCGTCGCAGCCGGTCCAGGCGGCAATCAGGCGTGTCAGGTGGCTGTGTAGCGGGCTAATCACCTGTTCGTGCACCAGGTGATAGGCTGCCGTGGGAGAGAGCTGCTCACGGGAGATAAACTTGCTGAGGTTGACGGTGTCATCCTGGGTGAGCAGCTTAATCATGTTCCTGCAGGCGCGAAGGATCAGTTCACGGATGGCTGCGCGATCAGGCTGTGGTTGTGCGAACAAGCGTTCGGCCTCTTCGGCGTGCGGACGGAACTGCTCGCCAATAAAATCGGCAATCCACTGGGCGCAGGCGAGGTACAAATCTTCTTTCGAACCGAAGTAGTAGGTGATGGCAGCGATATTCTGCCCGGCCTGGGCGGCTATCTCGCGGGTGGTGGCGTTCATTCCATATTCACCAAACTGCGCCAGTGCGGCAGCAATCAGCTGTTTTTTCGCCTGTTCACCCTTGATTGTCATGGCAGGATTATTCATCGCACAGTCCATTCTTAATCAAATGATTGATTAAGATTATGACTCCATAGGGGAGTTGTCCAGTATGGCTAAGAATTTTAGCTACGCCAGTCACAGGGATAATTTATGCGCTGCGTCACAAAAACTGCTACACTCCGCTCCCTCATGACATTGTGGTTTTTGTCATTTTCCTTTTCAGTATCTCCCTGAAAACTACACCGGTAACGGTCGGGGCGGTTCGGAGTAGTTATGTCTTTCGATTCTTTGGGTTTAAGCCCTGATATCCTGCGCGCCGTTGCCGAGCAGGGTTACCGTGAACCCACCCCTATTCAGCAGCAGGCGATCCCTGCGGTGCTGGAAGGCCGCGACCTGATGGCTAGCGCCCAGACCGGTACCGGTAAAACAGCGGGCTTTACGCTGCCGCTGTTGCAACACCTGATCACTCGCCAGCCGCACGCCAAAGGGCGTCGTCCGGTACGTGCGCTCATTCTTACCCCGACCCGTGAACTGGCTGCGCAGATTGGCGAAAACGTCCGTGATTACAGCAAATATTTGAACATTCGTTCGCTGGTGGTGTTTGGCGGTGTCAGCATTAACCCGCAAATGATGAAGCTGCGCGGCGGCGTTGATGTTCTGGTGGCAACACCGGGACGTTTGCTGGACCTGGAACATCAAAATGCAGTGAAGCTGGATCAGGTTGAAATCCTCGTCCTCGATGAAGCTGACCGCATGCTCGACATGGGCTTTATCCACGATATCCGTCGCGTGTTAACAAAACTGCCAGCGAAACGCCAGAACCTGCTGTTCTCTGCGACCTTCTCTGACGATATTAAAGCCCTGGCGGAAAAACTGTTGCACAACCCGCTGGAAATCGAAGTGGCACGCCGCAATACCGCGTCTGATCAGGTGACCCAGCACGTTCACTTTGTCGATAAGAAACGCAAACGCGAATTGCTGTCGCACATGATTGGTAAAGGGAACTGGCAGCAGGTGCTGGTGTTTACCCGTACCAAACACGGCGCTAACCATCTGGCTGAGCAGCTCAATAAAGATGGCATCCGTAGTGCGGCGATCCACGGGAATAAATCGCAAGGTGCGCGTACCCGTGCGCTGGCTGATTTTAAATCGGGTGACATTCGCGTACTGGTGGCGACCGATATCGCTGCGCGCGGTCTGGATATCGAAGAGTTGCCGCACGTCGTCAACTATGAACTGCCAAACGTACCGGAAGATTATGTCCACCGTATCGGGCGTACCGGTCGTGCGGCTGCTACCGGTGAAGCGTTGTCGCTGGTGTGTGTTGATGAACACAAACTGCTGCGTGATATCGAAAAACTGCTGAAAAAAGAGATCCCGCGCATTGCGATTCCGGGCTATGAGCCGGACCCGTCAATCAAAGCCGAACCGATCCAGAACGGTCGCCAGCAACGTGGCGGCGGCGGTCGTGGGCAAGGTGGTGGTCGCGGTCAACAGCAACCACGCCGTGGGGAAGGTGGCGCAAAATCTGCAAGCGCGAAACCTGCAGAAAAACCGTCTCGCCGCCTCGGCGATGCCAAACCGGCAGGCGAACAACAACGTCGCCGCCGTCCGCGTAAACCTACCGCTGCGCAGTAATCTTTTATGCCGGGCTATGCCCGGCATCAGGCTGATGAACAAACGCAAAACTGCCTGATGCGCTACGCTTATCAGGCCTACGTGAACTCTGCAATATATTGAATTTGCATGCTTTTGTAGGCCGGATAAGGCGTTTACGCCGCATCCGGCATTTCACAACAAGCACTTGTCAGCAATTTGAGAACACGGGAAAAAATTTATCTGTTTTACCGCCCATAAGCCACCGAGACGTTACTTCTCTATAGCCAATTGTTCGCGCAACTCCATTAAAAGGTAGCCCAGTCGATTCTTGCCCTTACCATTACCACCGTCTCCCCAGTAAGCATCGTTTTCCGTATGCTCAACCAGTTTTGCGGGCGCGGTTGCCAGCAAGAGCGCACGCAGTTCTGGATGCTGTTCGAATTTAGCGCGAAGTGCTTTCCGCATCACCTGTTCTTTGACCGACTCCCAGTTTTTACGCAGAGGCTTAGAACGATCGCGCCCCATGCGTGCGGCGACCATAGGGGAAGAAACCCGACGGATCTCTTCGCGGTATTTTTCATCAAGGAATTTTTGTGCCTGAAAATAGTGTTCTGAGGTGGGCCAGGTTTTCCCGTCAACCTTGATGGGCCAGGCGGCAAAGTTAGAAAAATCACCGTAGTCATCGCTGGTGCTGTAGAAATTTATGATGGTGTCTTGCATGACGTGTTGGATCCTTTGTGCTCGAACGGGCATTAAACCGCATTATGTTGGTGGTTATTGCGAGCCGCTTTCCAGAAACAGAAAAACCATTACCCCTGAAAACCGAAAAATGCCACAATATTGGCTGTTTATACAGTATTTCAGGTTTTCTCATGGCATTAACCGCCGCGCTTAAAGCGCAAATTGCCGCCTGGTATAAGGCGCTTCAGGAACAGATCCCCGACTTTATTCCCCGTGCGCCGCAGCGGCAGATGATTGCGGACGTCGCCAAAACGCTGGCCGGAGAAGAAGGGCGGCATCTGGCGATTGAAGCCCCCACCGGCGTTGGGAAAACGCTCTCCTATTTGATCCCCGGCATCGCCATTGCCCGCGAAGAGCAAAAAACGCTGGTGGTGAGTACCGCCAACGTGGCGTTGCAGGATCAGATTTACAGCAAAGATTTACCGCTGCTGAAAAAGATCATTCCCGATCTTAAATTCACTGCCGCTTTTGGGCGTGGGCGCTACGTTTGCCCGCGTAATCTGACGGCGCTCGCCAGCACTGAGCCCACGCAACAGGATCTGCTGGCGTTTCTTGACGACGAACTGACGCCAAATAATCAGGAAGAGCAAAAACGTTGTGCGAAGCTGAAGGGCGATCTCGACACTTATAAATGGGATGGTCTGCGCGATCATACTGATATCGCTATAGATGACGATCTCTGGCGTCGTTTAAGTACCGACAAAGCCAGCTGCCTCAACCGCAACTGTTACTACTATCGTGAATGCCCGTTTTTTGTTGCTCGTCGGGAGATTCAGGAAGCGGAAGTGGTGGTGGCAAACCATGCGCTGGTGATGGCGGCGATGGAAAGCGAAGCCGTACTACCTGACCCGAAAAATCTGCTGCTGGTGCTGGACGAAGGTCATCACCTGCCAGATGTGGCCCGGGATGCGCTGGAGATGAGTGCCGAAATCACCGCGCCCTGGTATCGACTACAGCTGGACTTGTTCACGAAACTGGTCGCTACCTGCATGGAGCAGTTTCGCCCGAAGACCATCCCACCGCTGGCGATCCCTGAACGTTTGAATGCGCATTGTGAAGAGTTGTATGAGCTTATCGCCTCGTTAAACAACATTCTCAATCTCTACATGCCTGCCGGGCAGGAGGCAGAGCACCGTTTTGCGATGGGCGAACTGCCTGATGAAGTGCTGGAGATCTGCCAGCGGCTGGCAAAACTCACCGAGATGCTGCGTGGTCTGGCGGAGTTATTTCTTAACGATTTAAGTGAGAAAACCGGCAGCCACGATATTGTGCGTCTGCATCGGTTGATTTTGCAGATGAACCGCGCGTTGGGGATGTTCGAGGCGCAAAGCAAACTCTGGCGGCTGGCGTCTCTGGCGCAATCTTCCGGTGCGCCGGTGACCAAATGGGCGACGCGGGAAGAGCGCGAAGGGCAGCTGCATCTCTGGTTTCACTGCGTGGGGATACGTGTCAGCGATCAGCTGGAAAGGCTGCTGTGGCGCAGTATTCCGCACATTATTGTCACCTCCGCAACCTTGCGTTCGCTGAACAGTTTTTCGCGTTTGCAGGAGATGAGCGGGCTGAAAGAGAAAGCGGGCGACCGTTTTGTGGCGCTGGATTCCCCCTTTAACCACTGCGAACAGGGCAAAATTGTTATTCCCCGGATGCGCTTTGAGCCTTCCATCGACAACGAAGAGCAGCATATTGCCGAAATGGCGGCCTTTTTCCGTGAGCAGGTGGAGAGCAAAAAACATCTCGGTATGTTGGTACTGTTTGCCAGCGGACGGGCGATGCAGTGCTTTCTCGACTATGTGACGGATTTACGCCTGATGCTGCTGGTGCAGGGCGATCAGCCGCGTTATCGCTTAGTTGAACTGCACCGCAAACGCGTTGCCAACGGTGAGCATAGTGTGCTGGTGGGCTTACAGTCATTTGCCGAAGGGCTTGATTTGAAAGGTGATCTGCTCAGCCAGGTGCATATCCACAAAATCGCTTTTCCGCCCATCGACAGCCCGGTGGTGATCACCGAAGGGGAATGGCTGAAAAGCCTCAACCGCTATCCGTTTGAGGTGCAAAGCCTGCCGAGCGCCTCGTTTAACCTGATTCAGCAGGTTGGGCGACTGATTCGAAGCCACGGTTGCTGGGGCGAAGTGGTTATCTACGACAAACGCTTGCTGACCAAAAATTATGGCAAGCGACTACTGGATGCATTACCGGTATTTCCG
>NZ_CAOLGM010000039.1:12477-34489 GCF_948475835.1 uncultured Escherichia sp.
ATAGTTAAAAAGAAAGAAAAAACGAAATCCCCACGCCGTCGGCGGCGTTAATGATGTGAGTCAGGTAAGGAGTCGTAAATGGACTATCGCAAAATCATTAAAGAGATCGGGCGCGGGAAAAACCACGCGCGCGATTTAGACCGGGATACTGCGCGCGGTCTGTATGCCCATATGCTCAATGGTGAAGTCCCTGACCTTGAGTTGGGCGGCGTATTGATTGCGCTACGTATCAAAGGGGAAGGGGAAGCAGAGATGCTCGGCTTTTACGAAGCCATGCAAAATCACACCATCAAGCTGACGCCGCCTGCAGGCAAGCCGATGCCGATTGTCATCCCCAGTTACAACGGCGCGCGTAAACAGGCCAACCTGACGCCGTTGTTGGCGATTCTCCTGCACAAACTCGGTTTTCCTGTGGTGGTTCACGGGGTTAGCGAAGATCCAACCCGCGTGCTGACTGAAACCATTTTTGAATTGATGGGTATTACGCCAACGTTGCACGGCGGGCAGGCGCAGGCGAAGCTCGACGAACATCAACCGGTGTTTATGCCAGTCGGCGCGTTTTGCCCGCCGCTGGAAAAACAACTGGCGATGCGCTGGCGGATGGGCGTGCGTAACAGTGCACATACCCTGGCGAAACTGGCGACGCCATTTGCCGAAGGTGAGGCGCTGCGTCTTTCCAGCGTTTCGCATCCGGAATACATTGGACGCGTCGCGAAGTTCTTTAGCGATATCGGCGGGCGGGCGCTACTAATGCATGGTACTGAAGGTGAAGTGTATGCTAATCCGCAGCGCTGCCCGCAGATCAATCTCATTGACCGTGAAGGGATGCGGGTGCTGTATGAAAAACAGGACCCTGCTGGTAGCGAGTTACTGCCACAAGCAAAAGATCCGGAAACCACGGCGCAGTGGATTGAGCGTTGCCTTGCTGGCAGCGAACCGATTCCCGAATCGCTGAAAATCCAGATGGCTTGCTGCCTGGTGGCTACGGGTGAAGCGGCAACTATCAGCGACGGCCTGGCGCGCGTTAATCAGGCATTTTAATTCTTTTCTCAGCCGGATGAGCCATGTCATCCGGCTTTTACCCCACCGCAATATGAAATTCCTGCATCTTTATTGACCTTCCCACGCCCGGCGTGCAGCATAAAAAAACAACAAACACATAACATAAACAGGAGTTAACCATGGAAAGTGGTCATCGCTTTGATGCTCAGACGCTGCACAGTTTTATTCAGGCTGTATTTCGTCAGATGGGTAGCGAGGAACAAGAAGCGAAATTAGTGGCCGATCATTTAATCGCGGCAAACCTGGCAGGGCATGATTCTCATGGTATTGGCATGATCCCAAGCTATGTGCGTTCCTGGAGTCAGGGGCATCTGCAAATTAACCATCATGCCAAAATCGTTAAAGAGGCGGGGGCGGCAGTCACGCTCGATGGCGATCGCGCATTCGGTCAGGTCGCGGCACACGAAGCGATGGCGCTGGGGATTGAGAAAGCGCATCAGCACGGTATTGCTGCCGTGGCGCTACATAACTCGCATCATATCGGCCGTATCGGTTACTGGGCGGAGCAGTGTGCAGCGGCGGGGTTTGTCTCTATCCACTTTGTTAGCGTGGTCGGTATTCCAATGGTCGCACCGTTCCACGGTCGCGACAGCCGCTTTGGCACCAATCCGTTCTGTGTGGTTTTCCCTCGTAAAGATAATTTCCCGCTGTTGCTTGATTACGCCACCAGCGCCATTGCATTTGGCAAAACCCGCGTCGCCTGGCATAAAGGCGTCCCCGTGCCGCCAGGTTGCCTGATTGACGTTAACGGCGTGCCGACGACCAATCCGGCGGTAATGCAGGAGTCGCCGTTGGGTTCGCTGTTGACCTTTGCCGAACATAAAGGCTACGCCCTTGCCGCGATGTGTGAAATTCTTGGCGGGGCGCTTTCCGGCGGTAAAACGACGCATCAGGAAACGTTACAAACCAGTCCCGATGCCATTCTTAACTGCATGACCACTATCATCATCAACCCGGAACTCTTCGGCGCGCCGGATTGTAACGCGCAGACCGAAGCCTTTGCCGAGTGGGTGAAAGCCTCGCCGCATGATGATGATAAGCCGATTTTGCTACCGGGCGAGTGGGAAGTGAACACGCGTCGCGAACGGCAGAAGCAGGGGATTCCACTGGATGCGGGAAGCTGGCAGGCCATTTGTGATGCAGCGCGGCAGATTGGTATGCCGGAAGAGACGTTGCAGGCTTTCTGTCAGCAGTTAGCCAGCTAAAAAAAAGCCCGTCCAGTGGCGGACGGGCAAACAAGGGTAACATAGGATCAATGAGGGTTAGAGCATATGCGTCTGTCGGCAAACAGACAGGGAAATACTTGTGCTGGACGTAGCGTAAACGCCTGATCCGTCCAACGGTTCGGATTTTGTAGGCCTGATAAGACGCGGTAGCGTCGCATCAGGCATCTGTTGCCGGATGCGGCGTAAACGCCTTATCCGTCCTACGAATTACTTATAAATTACCGCAGTACCGCTTAATTTATTGTTGTTGGTGGCGGAAGTGATGCTGTATCCACTGGCACCGGCTGCCGCGGCTTTCTCAGCCAGTTTCGCTTCCAGGGCATCGAGGGTGGATGCGCCATCGGCAGAAACCACGCCGATTTTATTCATGTTCTGTGCCTGGGATGCCGTTACCGGTTCCGCGGCAAACACGCCAAATGACAGAGTTGAAAGAGCCATAGCAGCAACAACAGTATTGATAGTTTTCATAATTAATCTCTCGCAGGTGATTTTTGTATAAGTGACGTTGTTTCGTCGATGTGATGAGTATCACGTTTTTTTACGAGAGATAAAATCGAAGAGAATTGACCGCCTTGTTCAAATAAATTGATTGATATCTAACATACTGATAAACCATTTATTTGTTGTACTTATGGACTTGTTTTATGCCGCGTGGCAGTCACAGCAGCGTTAAAGGCACGGAATGCCACGCAAAATACAAATTATACTCGCTATGCATCTCGCCAGTTGTAGTTAACGTAACTGGCTGTCTTTCGAACCTCTGCGATTATATCCTGTATACGCTGGTTTTTGTAAATCTTTCTCCTGCTGACAATGAATGCATAAGCGCACGCCAGGAATGGCTTCCCGACGGGCTTGCGGGATGGGGGCACCGCACTCTTCACATTCATCCAGGCTTTCGCCACGCGGAATTTCACCCCGAGCGCGGGCAATCGCATCTTCAATTGTACTGTTGATCTGTTCGTTGACGGCGTCATCGTTAGCCCAACCGGATGCCATATCGTCCTCCCCATATCAATGCTTGTACAGTTAAGTGTAGCTAATCCAGGGACGAACTTGGGCAGTTCAAGCATCAGATCTCCGACCATTCCCGCAGCAGATTATGATAAAGATTAAGCAGCGACAGGATCTCTTCACTTTCGCCGTAGCGGCTTTTCAGCGACTGAATATTGTTGTCCAGTTCAAACAGCATGGCGCGCTTTTTATCATCACGGATCATCGACTGGATCCACATAAATGATGCCACTCGTACGCCGCGGGTTACGGGTGTCACGCAATGCAGGCTGCTGGAGGGATACAACACGAGATCGCCTGCCGGGAGTTTTACCCGATGTTGTCCGAAGGTGTCATTAACGACCAGTTCGCCGCCGTCGCAGCTTTGTGGATCGCTTAAAAACAGCGTGGCAGAAAGGTCAGTACGCATCCAGCCGTTTTGTGGATGGCTGCGTACTGCGCCATCCACATGGAAACCATAGGTTTCATTGTTCTGATAGCGATTAAACAGCGGCGTGGAAAGGGTACGCGGCAAGGCCGCGGCAAAGAATAAAGCATGTTGGTTAACCGCGTTCAGCACCTCATTTTGCAGGGCGGCGTATAACGTGCTGCGGGTGTCGACCTGTTGATTGTTCTTAACTTGCGCACCTTGTGCGCCGGTGGTGACGCGTCCATCCACCCATTCGGCTTGTTCCAGTTGTTCGCGAAACCGGGCGACGTCCTGTGGCGATAACACGCCGGGAATGTGGTACATCATACAAGTTCTCCAAAAAGTGGGGCCTGCGCCCCACATCTGAATCAGAAATGCATATTGGCTGTGAGCAAGAAGGTTCTTGGCTCGCCCGGGTGATAACGGTAGCCGCTCTTGTTGATTGAGGCGACGTAATCGGTATCAAACAGGTTGTAAACGTTTAGCTGGAAGTCGAGATTGCGATTAACCCGATACCCCAGTTTGGCATCGGCGACCCAGTAACCTTCGGTAAACGCTGGCGTTCCCACCGCGCCGTCTGAACCTTTATGCATACTGCCGATATAGCGTGCGCCCGCGCCAACAGAGATATCATCTGTTGCCTGATACTGGCTCCATAAGGTGAAGGCGTGCTCCGGGGTATACGGCAGCGATGAGGAACCATCCTGGGCAACATCTTTGCCGTTTTTGATGGTTGCTTTTTGCTGGGTATAGCCGCCAATCACCTGCCACGCGGGCATGATATTCCCGGCCACGGATATCTCATAGCCTTCGACACGTTTCTTACCGTATTGCGAGTAAGTTCCGTCATCATTTTGCTCAACTTCATTTTCGATATCAGTACGGAACAGCGCGGCGGTGAGCAACAGGCGTTTATCCAGAACCTGCCATTTGGTGCCAATCTCGCTGGTGTTGGCTTTTTGCGGTTTAAAATCGGTGCGGTTGGCACTGTTACCGCTGCCAGACTGCGCAAGGGCGAAGTTGTTGCCGCCCGGAGGCTGCTGGGAAACGGCATAGTTAATATAGACATTACCGTTTTCCGTCAGGTGATACAGCGCCCCGGCTTTCCAGTTCACCAGATTGCCCGACTTGGCGGTGTCGACGGTGGTGACCGGAGAACCTTTTGCCACACCAGCTGGGCAGGTGATGGCACCGCGTCCGCTGCCGCCGCAGGCGGTGGCACTGTCATATTCAGTATGATAATTATCCAGACGGATCCCGCCGTTCAGCTCAAAATCACGGGTGATTTGCAGCGTATCGAAGGCGTAAATTGCGAAGGTATCCGTCTGACCATTGGCGTTTGCGCCGTTGCGCGTCAGGCCGCCGGGATGAATGCTGCTGTCAGGATGATAAATATTTACCGCGGGTAACGTCACCGGATTAACGCCGTAGTTAGTCTGCGTTTCACGGGTAAATTCCACGCCGGTACTGACATCATGACCGATAGAACCGGTATAGAACGTCGAGGTCAGGTTGGTCTGGTTGGTGAGAATTTTATTACTCACATCTTTGGTATTCGCCGTGCGTGACCAGGTCCAGCTATTCACATCGCTGGTGGGCTGAGTAATATTCGACGCCCCGCCCATAATCGCCGTCATCAGGTAATCCTGCTTTACGCGCGACCAACGGGTAGTATTGCGAATGGTGGTGTTATCGTTGATGTCGTGCTCAAAACGCATGGTGGCGGTGTCGGTGGTCGAATCGTCGTAATCGGAATCCGTGCCGTAAAAGTTATGAGTATCAACTTTTCCGGAATGATTCAGAGCCGCTGTTCCCGCAGATGGGGCAGAATAACCCGGCAAACCGATGGTCGGAATGCCGCCGTCTGGCGTGTTGTGCTGGGTGACATGCAGATAATTAAGATACAAACGATTCGCTGTACCAAGGCCAAAAGCGATAGAAGGGGCGACGCCGTAACGCTCATTTTTGACTTTGTCGCGTCCGGCATCGTGCGTTTTTTCGCCCATCACATTCAGGCGCACCGCAGTGGTATCACCAATGACCTGATTGACGTCCAGCGTGCCGCGGCGGAACCAGGCGCTGCCAATACTGGCGGAGGCGTCAATGCCGGAATCATTGCGCGGCTGCTTGCTGATCATATTGATCGAGCCCGTCGGCGCGCTGCGCCCGTAGTCGGTGCCGGAAGGCCCTTTAATCACTTCGACCTGCTCAGTATTGAAGGTGTCGCGCGAGACGCTGCCGATATCGCGAATGCCATCAATATAAATACTGTTAGAGGTATCAGCACCGCGCATATAAATGGCGTCGCCAGTGGTGGAGTTACCGTTCTCACCCGCAAAAAACGCACCCACGCCGGGGACGTTTTTGAGCGCGTCGCTAAGGTTGGTTGCGCCCTGATCTTTAATCACTTGTTCAGAAATCACCGTCATCGTGCGGGTAGTATCCGCTACCGGACGCGAGAATTTCGGATCGGCAGATTGTTGTGGCGCATAAAGCGAAGGCGTTGATGCTTCGACAACCAGCGTGTCATCCGCGTTAGTTTGCCCTTCGGCGGCGAGTGCCTGAGCCACAGGCGTGATGCCAATACAAAGACCGGCAAAGAACGTGAGCGAATGAAATTGTCTGGCAGGGAAATTGCGATTGTTTTCCATTTTGCAGGTGACTTTTTTTTATATGTTGAAATTTTCACTGCCACGAGAAAGCCTCTCTGCGGATGCGATGCCACTGTTAATCTCGTGATAGTGTTCGTGCAAGTGATAATAATTTTGATAAGCATTATCACTTGACGCGATTTTCTATCACCCATTGCGCGAAAAAGAAATACATTTATTTACATTGCGTTCATATTTGATGTTTTTTGATTACAAAACAGGCGAAAACTGCATCCAGAGGCGAATGCAGTTACGTTGGTGGGGTTATTTGTAGATGGTTGCAGTACCGAACATCTGGTCATTTCCGCCTGCGGAATTAATGACATAACCTTTCGCGCCTTGCTCGCGCGCTTTTTCTGCCAGTTTATCCTCCAGATCGCTTAGGTTTGATGCGCCAGTTGCCGAAACGGTACCGGCGGGCCGTAGCTGACCGCTGTCCAGGTTACTCATCGGTTGCGCGGCATAAGCCGTGAGAGAGATTCCGCTCAGGACGGTGGCAATCAGTAGTGTGAGGCACTTTTTCATAATGACATCCTCATAAATACAACGGGTAGTGCCTGATAAGTGTAGGTCGCCTGGGCGATGAAAATGACGCAAAAAATTGACAGAGATGTGCTTATTTTTTGAACGATATTTTTTTACAAAATAAGACAAATCAATGACATGCATAATGCTGATTTTTATGATGAATTGCCATAAACCATAGCCATGTTAAGGTTTTGGGGAATGATAAACGCAGCCAGATATTTACCCTGTCGCGTTATGCGGGTATCTTACGCCGCTGCTTAAAGGAGAATGCTATGTCCGCCCAGAAACCGGGGTTGCATCCGCGCAACCGTCATCACAGCCGCTACGATCTCGCCACGCTTTGTCAGGTCAATCCTGAACTCAGGCAATTCCTCACGCTTACACCCGCAGGGGAGCAAAGCGTAGACTTTGCCAATCCGCTGGCGGTGAAGGCGCTCAATAAGGCATTGCTGGCCCATTTTTACGCCGTAGCGAACTGGGATATCCCGGACGGTTTTCTCTGCCCGCCAGTACCGGGCCGGGCGGATTATATTCATCACCTTGCCGATTTACTGGCAGAAGCAAGCGGAACAATTCCAGCTAATGCCAGCATTCTGGATATCGGCGTTGGTGCGAACTGTATTTATCCGCTGATTGGCGTACATGAATATGGCTGGCGTTTTACCGGTAGTGAAACCAGCAGTCAGGCGTTAAGTAGTGCGCAGGCGATCATCAGTGCTAATCCGGGGCTTAACCGCGCCATTCGTCTGCGTCGGCAAAAAGAGAGTGGGGCGATTTTTAACGGCATCATCCATAAAAACGAGCAATACGACGCGACCTTGTGTAACCCGCCATTCCACGATTCCGCCGCTGCGGCACGGGCAGGTAGTGAGCGTAAACGCCGTAACCTGGGGCTGAACAAAGACGATGCACTGAACTTTGGCGGCCAGCAACAGGAGTTGTGGTGTGAAGGTGGTGAAGTCGCCTTTATCAAAAAGATGATTGAAGAGAGCAAAGGCTTCGCGAAGCAGGTGATGTGGTTTACCTCGCTGGTTTCTCGTGGTGAAAACTTACCGCCGTTGTATCGTGCTCTGACGGACGTGGGCGCGGTGAAGGTGGTTAAAAAAGAGATGGCCCAGGGGCAAAAGCAGAGTCGCTTTATTGCCTGGACCTTTATGAACGACGAGCAGCGCCGCCGTTTTGTTAATCGCCAACGTTAAAGCGTTGGCTCCCCCGGCGGCAGCGGTTCAGCCGGGGCCGCGCCCGGAGCAGGCAGCACCTGATAAGTCTGCACTGGCGCGCGAACACCTGCCAGGTCGAAATGCTTTTTCACCTGGCTGTCGAGGGCAAAGCGGACCGTCCACTGTTTGAGTGGCAGCGTGGTGAACGAAACACGCAGTGTAAACGCGGTATTGCTTAAGCCGACAATCCCGGCAAAGTTTGGTTCACCAATAACCAGCCCGCGAATTTCTTCGTTTTCCATCAATTCCGCTACCGCATCTTTCAGTGCCTGATTGGCTTTATCAGCATCTTCATGGCGATCAACATCGTAGTTTGCCACCACCGAACCAATGCCGCGGACGAAGTTAGCAAAGGTGGTTATCGAAGACCAAGGAATGATGTGATACGCCCCGGTATCCTGACGCACGCCCACGGAGCGAATCGACATCCGTTCCACAGTGCCGGTCAACGGCCCGATAGTAACCAAATCTCCAGTGTTCATGCCGTTTTCAAACTGAATAAATACCCCGGTGATAATATCTTTCACCAGCGTTTGCGAACCAAACGAGATAGCCAGACCTAATGCCCCAGCACCTGCCAGCAATGGCGCGATATTGACGCCGATTTCCGACAACACAATCATGATGGTGATGGTACTGATAATCACCGCCAGCGCGTTACGGAACAGCGTCAGCAGGGTACGCGTACGGGCGCTGGGTAGCGGGCGGCCATGAATATCCGAAGCCAGCCGGTTTTCGATCAAACTGGCGAGCACTGTCCAGCCAACCGCCGAGAAGAAAAGAATGAGTGCGATGCGGATCAGGATATCTACGGTTTTCTGCCCCGCGCCGTTTTGCAGCCAGTTCCAGAAATCGAACAATCCCCATGCGCTCAACAGCAACATTACCGCCACGCAGACGGTCAGAATACGCGCCGTTTTCAGCGCCGCCGAAAGCCAGCCATTCAGCCGTTTTTGTAGCTCCGGATAGTTACGCTGAGTATGTGGCGAGAGGGTGATGGTTTTCGCCAGCCAGCGGGAAAACATACCGGAAACAAACGCTGCGATACCAATAATCGCCAGGCTGCGCACCGTTGCACCCATCATAAATTTCAGGCTGTTGCCCGGATCGAACAACGAAAAGAAAAACAGCACGATAAAATAGGCGCTTGCCAGCCAGTGCCACACCAGCGCAAAGGCGCGGATAAACAGGCTGAAAAAGGCCAGCGAATGCTCCGCAAAGTTGAGCAAATGTTGGGTAATCTCTTTTTTATTGCGAAAGATCAGGTACAACGCCCAGACGGTCATGCACAGCATAATGATGACGTTCGCCAGCGCACCTATCTGTACATTCACCTGATTAGAGATAATCGGCACGGCCACAATCAGGCCATAACCTATCAAACTGCTTAACCAGCTCAGGCGACGACTCCAGTAACGGGCGCTCTCGTCCTGAATCGTGAACGGGCGCAGTTCAGCCACGTTTGGGCAAAAAATCAGGCGTAGTACGGCTTTGAAAAATTCAATCAGGGCAAAGGCGTTGAGAAACAAACTTTGTTGGAAAGCGATGGTGCGACTGCCCGCATTCAGGTTGTCGCTTAATACCTGGCCGACAAACAATGTCAGTGCCAGTAACAGTAGGTCGATAATAAACGCCCCGATAATCATCGCCGGAAGCTGCAGCCAGTTGCTGCGTTCGCGATTTTTTTGCCGCGCCCACTGGCCCATTTTGCGATACAGCGGCAGTGCGCACAGACGAATCAGCCAGTAAAAACCAAACACTAATACCGCTAACATTGAAAAATGGGTCAACGCATTGCTGAAGGTTTGTGGATTAAACGGCTTATGCGGGGAGCCGGTGATATTGCGATAAAGTTGTCCGAAGCGGGCGGAAAGGGCTTCACCATAATGGCGGCTGACTTCGGTGACCTTTTGCAGCACGGTTTGCTCTTCAACCAGCGTCGGCGGCACGATCTTCGGGACCGGTTCCGCAGGGGGCGTCGCGGCGACAGTACGCAACTGGTCGATCAATTCTTTACGCGAGGTGTCGTTATCCAGCACATCCGCCAGTGCGCCATAGGCCGCTTTTTTTTGTTCGATATCCGGTTCCGGGGCCGGTTCAGTCGTTGAGTCCGTTGTCGTTGTGGTTGTAACGCCGGGTATGGATACCGCGTGGGCAGGTGCGCCCAGCAGGCAGAAGAGGATGAACAGGATCCACCGCATGACTCCTCCAGTGAGAAAACAGAGCAAAAAGATAAGTATAGATGCTGGGGGAGGGGCGATTTTAAATGAGAGGAATCTGGTGTGCCTCCCTTTCGGGTGAAAGGGAGGCAGAGAAGTTAAGAGACGTGCTGCAAAAATTCCTGCAAGCGCTGGCTCGGCGGGTTCTTGATCAATACCTGCGGATCGCCATCTTCCGCAATCCGGCCTTTGTCGATAAAGATCAGCCGCGAAGCTACTTTCTCGGCAAAACCGATTTCGTGGGTCACGATCACCATCGTCATCCCTTCTTCAGCCAGATCCTGCATAACCTTCAGCACTTCATGGCGCAGTTCCGGGTCAAGAGCGGAAGTCGGTTCATCAAACAGCATCATTTTCGGCTTCACCGCCAGCGCGCGGGCAATCGCCACACGCTGCTGTTGACCACCAGAAAGTTCGGAAGGGTAGTGATGTGCACGTTCTGCCAGACCGACTTTCGCCAGCAGCTCACGCGCCAGTTTTTCCGCCTCTTCTTTGTTCGCGCCACGCACGCGTAGCGGACCAAACATGACGTTTTCCAGCGCCGTCAGATGCGGGAAGAGGTAAAACTGCTGGAACACCATACCTGCTTCCTGGCGAATCAGGCGCTCGTCAACTTTCGGATCGTTAACCTTCAGGCCATCGACAATCAGATCGCCGGAGGTGATTTCTTCCAGTTTGTTGATGCAGCGCAGCAGGGTCGATTTACCGGAACCGGACGGCCCGATAATCACCACGACTTCGCCCTGGGCAATGTTCAAATCGATATTGTGCAGCACCTGGGTTGGGCCAAAGTGCTTGGAGACGTTTTTAAATTCAATCACAGGATTTTCATCCTTCTTTCCAGACGACGCAGAATAAAGCTCAGCACCAGGGTAATAATCAGATAGAACACCGCCACGGCGCTCCAGATCTCAAGGGCGCGGAAGTTACCGGCAATAATTTCTTGCCCCTGACGGGTCAGTTCCGCCACGCCGATCACAATAAACAGCGAGGTGTCTTTAATGCTGATGATCCACTGGTTACCCAGCGGCGGCAGCATACGACGCAGTGCCAGCGGTAAAATGACGTAGCGAATGGTTTCCCAACGTGAAAGACCGAGCGCCAGTCCTGCTTCACGAAAACCTTTGTGGATAGACAGCACCGCACCACGCGTGATTTCCGCAATGTACGCGCCGGAGTTGATCATGATGGTGACCACCGCCGCAGTAAATGGGTCGATGCGTAAGTCGTTAAACGCCATCGGCAGGGCGAAATAGATAAACATCACCTGGACGACGATAGGTGTGCCGCGGATCACTTCAATAAAGACCAGCGCGACGTGGTTGGCTATCCAACCACCGAAGGTGCGTGCAAAACCTGCCAGCAATCCGATTACCAGACCGCCTGCCAGACCGAGGACCGAAATCCACAGGGTCATTTTGGCACCTTCAATCAGAAGCGGAATAGCAGGCCAGATGGCACTCCAGTCAAACTGCATATGTTGTTCCTGTTACCGTGGTGTAAATAATCAAATTCAGGGTAATTAATGGCCCCGGAGCGGGTTTGCGCCCCTCACCCTAATCCTCTCCCCAGAGGGGAGAGGGAACTGCCAGTGCGTTTTACAGGTGTAGCGTTATTATTTCGGTTCAGTACCGAACCATTTTTTGTAGATTTCGTTGTAAGTTCCGTTCTCGCGCAGGGTTTTCAACGCGCCGTTGACTTTGTCACGCAGCTCGTCGCTACCTTTCGGGAACGCAATACCGTATTGCTGCGCTTCCAGAGAGTCACCTACCGCTTTGAACTGACCGTTACCGGCGGTTTTGATGAAGTACAGAATGTTTGGCGTATCGTGCAGAACGGCGTCTGCGCGGTTGGTGCCCAGTTCCATATAGGCGTTATCGATGTTCGGGAACTGACGCAGATCTTTAGTTTTGATGTTTGCTTTCGCGTAATCAACGGAGCCAGTACCGCTCTTCACAGCAACCACTTTCCCGTCGAGATCCTTCACGCTTTTCACATCGTTATTGTTAGCTTTCACCATCACTAACAGGCCGCTTTTGTAGTAGCCGTCAGAGAAATCGATCGCTTTTTTACGCTCGTCGGTGATGGTAATGCCCGCCAGCGCCAGATCGACGTTTTTGGTTTGCAGTGCCGGAATGATCCCACTGAAATCCATCGGCTTCAGTTCGTAATCCAGCTTCAGCTCTTTAGCGATGGCAGCCCACAGATCAACGTCAAAGCCCACATATTTATCGCCCTGTTTAAATTCAAACGGAACGAAGGCGGTATCCGTCGCGACAACTAATTTTTTATCCGCGGCATGAGAAGAAACCGCAAAAGCCAGGGTCAGTGCAGCCAGTGAAACTTTTAATACAGACTTCATAGCATTTCCTTTTTTCTATCCACGGGACGATCCCCTGCGTGACATTCACATATATGAAAAAATCGTGCCAGTTTTGCAACTCCTTGATTTTTCGAGATGCGGCAAAAACGTGATGCACGATTTATAGGGCAATACCCTGAAGATGCACCATTCTGGGGCACCAATCTGGTGCGCTAAAATTGTGCACTCAACACAGTGATTATTTAGCGTAAAACCTGATGAAAAAACAATCTTTATGTAACGATTGTGTGATGATGTGGATACAAAAAATTTACTTAATCAGCTGGAGATAGCAGATGGATGCACTAAATAAGTGCGTTGAGGTGGGCTGCAAAACAAAACGGCCTCCTGTCAGGAAGCCGCTTTTATCGGGTACTAAAGTTCTGCACCATCAGCGATGGATTTATTCGATGTTAGACTCGATAAACCACAGGAATTTATCCAGGTCGCGAGACGCGGCGGTCAGGATATCTGCGGTGTCGTCATCTTTCGCTTCGCCAATCGCTTTGCGTACGTCATTAGCGACGATTGCGTAACGGTCAGCCAGTTCTTTCAGGTGATCCTGAACGTTGTGGATGTCCAGCGGGTAACTTTTCAGCGGGGTTTTGCTGTTGATAACTTGAGTGGTCCCCAGAGCTACACCGCCCAGCTGCACTGCACGTTCTGCCATGGTATCCAGATGATCGATCAGTGCGGTGCGGAAGCCATCCAGCATTTCATGTACGGCAATGAAGTTAGCGCCGCGCATGTTCCAGTGCGCTTGTTTGGTAATCAAAGAAAGATCAATAAACTGGATAACCTGGCGATTCAGCAACTCTACTGTTGCTTTTTTCTCGCTGTCGGAGACATCGTTGCGGGTATAAAGCAGATTGGTCGCTTTTGATTTAACTAATTTAGCGGTACTCATAATTTCATATCCTCTTGATGTTATGTCCCAGTAATTAACGAGACTAAGTATAGCACCGGCTATGTGTTCCGCTATTCTGGCTGTTCCTATCACACTAATAGTGGTAACAAGCGTGAAAAACAAAACTAATAAAGATTCAATGAGTTAGATATATTGATAAGAACAATTCTTATTTATCTGCTCGCCAGGAATTTTCGGAATAAATATGCTTTTGCATAATTCGATATATAAAGACGGTGTAGAGGAAAAGTAGCGAGAAATTCTGCATGGTTATGCATAACCATGCAGAAATGTAAATTTAATTAATGTCTAATTCTTTTATTTTGCTCTCTTTGCGTACTGTCAGCGTAGACCCCATTGAAGCGGCGATGATAGCGCCGAGCGCCAGCAGCTGTATGGGTGTCAGTGTTTCTCCGAGGAAAATCATCCCGGAAACGGCAGCCAGCGCCGGTTCCATGCTCATCAGCGTACCAAATGTCCGTGTTGGCAAACGGGTGAGGGCAATCATTTCCAGCGAATAAGGCAGAGCGGTCGAGAGAATAGCGACAGCCAGACCCAATGGAATAACCGACCAGTGCCAGAGTGCTTCACCAGCCTGAAGCGCTCCAATTGGCACGAAAATTAACGCTGCAATCAACGAACCAATTGCCACCGTCGCAGGGCCATGTTCCGCTCCTGCGCGTTGCCCACTTAAAATGTAAATAGCCCAACAAGCCCCGGCCCCCAGTGCCAGCGCACAGCCGGTTAAATCGACATGGGAAACGTCTTGCCCCAGCGGTAGCAGGAACCACAGACCAAGAACCGCCAGCACAACCCAGACGAAATCTACCGGGCGACGAGAAGAGAACAGCGCCACCGCCAGTGGTCCGGTGAACTCCAGCGCCACCGCAATACCCAGCGGTACTGTCTGAATAGAAAGATAAAAAAGATAATTCATCCCACCCAGCGAAACGCCGTAAAACAACAGCGGTAACCGTTGCTCTTTGGCAAAGCGCAGTCGCCATGGCTTAAAGAACGCGATGAGGATCAGCGTTCCTAATGCCAGACGCAGCGCAGTGACACCCGGTGCGCCCACCAGAGGAAAAAGTGACTTAGCTAACGAGGCTCCACCCTGAATAGACGCCATGGCAACGAGCAATATGATTATTGGTAACCAGACCGGCATTTTACGTAATGAACCAGGCATCCTTTCTCCCACAAATATCTAGACTTAAGTAAAGCGTGGAGTGTACTGGATATACCCAATGCTGGTTGAGCATTTGTTGAAAAAATTTTCCCCCGTTTTGACTAAAATGCGCCAGGATTGATGGAATCATTAGTCTGGTGATTAGGAATAATCTGGATGAATGACAGGGAAAACATGCGTAATACTTACGCAGTTCTCTGAAAAAGTGATTTAAATTTAGATGGATAGCGGTGTATGGAAACGTTCTGTTACATGAAATGGCCCGTTAGACATCACAAATCGCGAAGAGTTTCCCATTAATTTTTGATATATTTAAAACTTAGGACTTATTTGAATCACATTTGAGGTGGTTATGAAAAAAATTGCATGTCTTTCAGCACTGGCCGCAGTTCTGGCTTTCACCGCAGGTACTTCCGTAGCTGCGACTTCTACCGTAACTGGCGGTTACGCACAGAGCGACGCTCAGGGCCAAATGAACAAAATGGGCGGTTTCAACCTGAAATACCGCTATGAAGAAGACAACAGCCCGCTGGGTGTGATCGGTTCTTTCACTTACACCGAGAAAAGCCGTACTGCAAGCTCTGGTGACTACAACAAAAACCAGTACTACGGCATCACTGCTGGTCCGGCTTACCGCATTAACGACTGGGCAAGCATCTACGGTGTAGTGGGTGTGGGTTATGGTAAATTCCAGACCACTGAATACCCGACCTACAAACACGACACCAGCGACTACGGTTTCTCCTACGGTGCTGGTCTGCAGTTCAACCCGATGGAAAACGTTGCTCTGGACTTCTCTTACGAGCAGAGCCGTATTCGTAGCGTTGACGTAGGCACCTGGATTGCCGGTGTTGGTTACCGCTTCTAATCACTTTGGTGATATAAAAAATCCGCCTCTCGGGGCGGATTTTTGTTTTTAAGGCTTCGGGTCGAAAATATCGGTTCCGAGATGGTTGTAATCCACCTTCTGTAACTGGAAGTTGGTGATGTATATCGACCCGGCTTTCTTCTCAGATATAAACGGGTATTTGATGTTAATTTCCTTCGCTTTAATTCCCGTCCACTGGGAGAAAAAACCTAAGAAGTCATTGGCTGAGCGGCGGGCTTTAATCACCCGATGCGCTTTATCGTCGCTGGAAATGACCATAAAAGGCACCTGGAAATTTTGCTGATACTTATCATCATGGGCAAGGTATTGCACGTCTTTGCCGCGCTCTTTAAAGGCCAGACCGTGGTCAGAAAAGTAAACCAGCGAGAAGCTGCTGCCGCTGTTGCGTAACTGATCGTACAGCTTGCGCAGTAAATCGTCCGTTTGCGTCATGGTATAGAGATAGCACGACGTTTCTTTCGACTGCACAAAGGTTTCGTATTTGCCTTGTGTCCTGTCGCAGGCCTGCGGATGTGAGCCCATCAGATGTAGAACAATCAGCTGCGGTTGCGAGTGCTCTTGCGCCAGCACTTGAGCGGTCATATCCAGTAACGCTTCGTCTTTGGTATTTTTATCTGCTTCAAAATTACCTTCTTTCAGGAAGTACACTTCATCTGCTCGTTTGGCGATGCTGGCGATAGCAGTATCGTATTCGCCGATTTGGCCCTGGTTGGAAAACCACCAGGTCTGGAAGCCCGCGCGATTTGCCAGGGTGACAAAGTTATCCTGAAACTGTGGTTTGCCATCGACTACGCGATTGAGCGTTAAGCCAAGCGATTTCTGCGTGGAGCCACTGGCGGCAATGTAGTCAGCAAATATCAAACCGTTAACGCTGCTGGCAAACGGGGTATTGTCCCAGTGACCGCCAAAGGCACCGAGGGCATCGCGACGCGCGCTTTCACCGATCACCACCACATAGGTCTGATACTTCGGCTTAACGGCAGTGACCGTCCAGGTATCTTTCATTCCGGAAAGTTTTGCCATCCGTTCTTGCTCTTCAATCACCTCGTTATTATTGACGATGACATCCTTAGCAAAACGAAATACCGGATAGCCAGTATCTTTCAGTTTAAATACGCCACCCCAGGCCAGGTTTTGCACGGGAGCAACAAAAAATGTCGCCACACTGAATACCAGACACAGGCTGTCGAAGGTATTCCAGCGCGCTTTTTCATTCTCTTTTTTTCGCCTGATTGCTATTACGCCGAGCGCAAAAATAAATAAGCCGACCAGGTAGCTGTACCACGGAAAAATCGTCAGGATTTCGGTCGACTCTTCCATATTGGTGGAGTGCAATGCCAGCAATGTATTGAAATTAGGCGCGCCGTAGGCCTGAGCAAAAGGGAAATAACAAGCCGCCACCAGCGAACTGACACCGACCAGAACTTTTTGTACGCGAGGCAATGTTCGCCATAGCAAAAGCAAAATAGCCGTAAACGCAGCGGTGTAGAGCAAACTGAAGGGGTAACCTAAGCCGAGGTTAATTAATAGCGACTGTAAAAAGTAGAACGCAGTCCACGGGCTAAATACCCGGCTACGGGTAACAAGCGATTCTTTGAGGGTTAAATTCATATGCCACTATCGTAACAAACGCCATGTGCTTACCCTGGCGTCAAGGGTCAATACCTGCAAGAGTGCGTGAAGAGGGGAAAGGGGTCCGCATCCGCGAGCCGCAATATACGCAGGGCTGCAAGAAGATAGAGCGAGCCGCCGTTCAGGTCAACTACTGACGAACAAATCTTTTGCGAAGGGGATTGCAAATCCGACAAAAAGTGGGGTTTTTCAGACCAAAACGCGTTATGCCTGCATAAAAGCAGGAGTGAAGCGGCGTACCGCGACGCCGCTATTTATCTGAAGGTTTATCTTGCTGCGGTTTGTTGTTGACCATATCGCACAACATAGAGAGCAGCATTAACCGTACTTTAAAGGGAGAATGACTAAACACGCGTATACACCTCTTGAACTCATTCATAAGACCTCCTGACTTGCTAATCCCGTCGATCCTTGAGGGATGATTGCATTACATACAGATATAGCACAGGCTATATTATATAGCTATTGCTAAAACGTTAATTTTTTGTACCTTCGCAACTCTGGTTTACAATGTGCGCACGAAATGAGAACGCTATGTATGCGTCACCATAATGAGGAAGCACAATGAGTCGTCGCGCAGGTACGCCAACAGCAAAAAAAGTGACGCAGTTAGTGAACGTGGAAGAGCACGTTGAAGGGTTCCGCCAGGTCAGAGAGGCGCATCGGCGCGAGCTTATTGATGATTACGTTGAACTGATTTCTGACTTGATCAGGGAAGTGGGGGAAGCTCGTCAGGTAGACATGGCTGCTCGTTTGGGAGTTTCGCAACCGACGGTGGCTAAAATGCTTAAGCGGCTGGCAACCATGGGGCTGATTGAAATGATCCCCTGGCGTGGCGTGTTTTTAACGGCAGAAGGAGAGAAGCTGGCGCAGGAAAGCCGCGAGCGACATCAGATAGTCGAAAATTTCTTGTTGGTGTTGGGCGTCAGTCCGGAAATCGCCCGTCGCGACGCGGAAGGCATGGAGCACCATGTTAGTGAAGAGACGCTCGACGCTTTTCGTTTGTTTACCCAGAAATACGGTGCCAAATGAGCCAGCCTTTTTTACGCACGCTGCAAGGCGATCGTTTTTTTCAGTTATTAATTCTTGTTGGTATCGGATTAAGCTTTTTCGTGCCCTTTGCACCGAAATCCTGGCCTGCTGCTATCGACTGGCACACCATCATCACCTTAAGCGGCCTGATGCTGCTGACCAAAGGTGTGGAGTTAAGCGGTTATTTTGATGTGCTGGGGCGCAAAATGGTGCGCCGCTTTGCTACGGAGCGTCGCCTGGCGATGTTTATGGTGCTGGCGGCGGCGCTGCTTTCTACCTTTCTGACCAACGATGTCGCGCTGTTTATTGTTGTTCCGCTGACTATCACGCTAAAAAGACTGTGTGAGATCCCGGTTAATCGGCTGATTATTTTTGAGGCGCTGGCAGTCAACGCTGGTTCGCTACTGACGCCAATTGGCAACCCGCAAAATATTCTTATCTGGGGACGTTCTGGTCTTTCGTTTGCCGGATTTATTGCCCAAATGGCACCGCTGGCTGGCGCAATGATGCTGACGCTCCTGCTCCTGTGCTGGTGTTGTTTCCCTGGAAAGGCGCTGCAATACCATACGGGGGTGCAAACACTGGAGTGGAAACCGCGGCTGGTGTGGAGTTGTCTGGGGCTGTATATCGTCTTTCTGACGGCGCTGGAGTTCAAACAAGAGCTGTGGGGACTGGTGATTGTGGCGGCAGGCTTTGCGCTGCTGGCACGTCGCGTGGTGCTCAGTGTGGACTGGACGCTGCTGCTGGTGTTTATGGCGATGTTTATCGACGTCCATTTACTGACCCAGCTTCCAGCGTTGCAAGGCGTGTTGGGTAACGTGAGTCATTTATCTGAACCCGGGTTATGGTTAACGGCAATCGGTTTATCGCAGGTGATCAGTAACGTGCCGAGTACCATATTGTTGCTGAACTATGTGCCGCCGTCTTTATTACTGGCATGGGCGGTAAACGTAGGTGGCTTTGGGTTATTACCCGGATCGCTGGCAAATTTGATTGCGCTACGTATGGCGAACGATCGCCGCATCTGGTGGCGTTTCCATCTCTATTCAATACCGATGCTGTTGTGGGCGGCGTTGGTGGGATATGTTTTGTTAGTTATACTCCCGGCCAACTAGGGTCTGGCAAATAAAAAAGGCGGATTATGAGTCCGCCTTTTGCTTTAAGTTTTGAAGATTAATTCAGACGAACCGGCATCCCGGAGCGGTTTTTAATCGCTTCATCAAGAACAACCTGGTCAACATCTGGCTGACCGGTCACTGTTTGCACGCTCTTCGTCAGGGTAATTGGCACAATTTCCTGACCTTCAAACTGGGCTTCGGTGGTAGACAGCGGGTTATGGACTTCAATATAACGGCTGCCGTCTGGCTCGGTGGTCGCTTTTACCGGCTCATCAATAAACTGTACGCGGGTACCGACCGGTACTTTCTCGAACAGGAATTTGATGTCTTCGTTACGCAGACGCACACAACCATGACTTACACGCAGGCCGATACCGAAGTTGGCGTTGGTGCCATGGATAGCGTACAGGCGACCGATGTAGAGTGCATACAGCCCCATCGGGTTATCCGGACCTGCCGGAACGACAGCCGGAAGCGGTTCGCCCGCAGCGCGGTACTCTGCGTGCATTTTGGCGGTCGGCGTCCAGGTCGGGCCTGCTTTCTTACGCTCAACTTTAGTGGTCCAGTTGATAGGCGTATCTTTGCCTAACTGACCAATGCCGATCGGCAGCACGATAACGGTGTTGGTCCCTTTCGGATAGTAATACAGACGCATCTCTGCACTGTTAATGACGATGCCTTCATGAACGGTATCCGGCAGGATCAGCTGCTGCGGAATGTTCAGTACAGTACCGCCTTTCGGCAGGAAGGTATCCACACCCGGGTTCGCTTCCATCATATTGGAAAGCCCCATCTGGTACTCCGCGGCAAAATACTCCAGCGGCTGAGTGTTACCTTCAGGAATGGTGATCACCTGATTCTGACCAACCAGGCGACTCCCGTCGGTTGGCAGAGGATAAGTTACCGCAGAGGCGGTACTGCAAAAGCCGACAACAGCGAAGGCCGCTGCGAATAATGTTTTCAATTTCATATTCATGTTAAGCGAGATTTTGTGCCTGGCAGGCCATTGGGTTGAGAATATTAGAGTATTGGAAGCGCATTATAAGTTCATTCCAGCTCACAGTGAAATCAGATGTGTACGAAATCACATTTTTTGCCTTTGGCTTGAGTGTAGACCTTAAGCGAGGAGCAGGATCTTCTTTCAGACTTATGGCATAATGCGCGGTTTGTCATATCTCTTTTCAGGATACGCCTGTGTTAGTTTCCAGTAACGTCACCATGCAGTTCGGCAGTAAGCCGTTGTTTGAAAACATTTCCGTCAAATTTGGCGGCGGCAACCGTTACGGCCTGATTGGCGCGAACGGTAGTGGTAAATCCACCTTTATGAAGATCCTCGGCGGCGACTTAGAGCCGACTTTGGGTAACGTTTCCCTCGATCCCAACGAGCGCATTGGTAAGCTGCGTCAGGATCAGTTTGCCTTTGAAGAGTTCACTGTGCTGGATACGGTGATCATGGGGCATAAAGAGTTGTGGGAAGTGAAGCAGGAGCGTGACCGCATCTATGCTTTGCCGGAAATGAGTGAGGAAGACGGCTATAAAGTGGCCGATCTGGAAGTTAAATACGGCGAAATGGACGGTTACTCTGCGGAAGCTCGCGCCGGTGAATTGTTGCTTGGCGTGGGAATTCCAGTGGAACAGCACTACGGCCCGATGAGTGAAGTTGCTCCTGGCTGGAAGCTGCGTGTGCTTCTGGCGCAGGCGCTGTTTGCTGATCCGGATATTCTCCTGCTCGACGAACCGACCAACAACCTCGACATCGACACCATTCGCTGGCTGGAACAGGTGCTGAACGAGCGTGACAGCACCATGATCATCATCTCGCACGACCGTCACTTCCTTAACATGGTCTGTACCCACATGGCGGATCTGGATTACGGCGAGCTGCGCGTTTATCCGGGTAACTACGATGAGTACATGACGGCGGCGACCCAGGCGCGTGAACGTCTGCTGGCCGATAACGCCAAGAAGAAAGCGCAGATTGCTGAGTTGCAATCTTTCGTTAGCCGCTTTAGCGCCAACGCCTCGAAATCTCGCCAGGCAACTTCGCGCGCGCGCCAGATTGATAAAATCAAACTGGAAGAGGTGAAAGCCTCCAGCCGTCAGAACCCGTTCATCCGTTTTGAACAGGATAAGAAACTGTTCCGTAACGCGCTGGAAGTGGAAGGTCTGACCAAAGGGTTTGATAACGGTCCACTGTTTAAAAATCTCAACCTGCTGCTGGAGGTCGGTGAAAAACTTGCGGTACTGGGTACCAACGGCGTCGGTAAATCAACGCTGCTGAAAACGCTGGTGGGCGATCTGCAACCGGACAGCGGCACCGTAAAATGGTCTGAAAACGCGCGCATTGGTTACTACGCCCAGGACCACGAATATGAGTTTGAAAATGATCTGACCGTGTTCGAATGGATGAGTCAGTGGAAGCAGGAAGGCGATGACGAGCAGGCGGTACGCAGCATTCTCGGTCGTTTGCTGTTCAGCCAGGACGACATCAAAAAGCCAGCTAAAGTGCTTTCCGGTGGGGAAAAAGGGCGGATGCTGTTTGGTAAGTTAATGATGC
>NZ_CAOLGM010000040.1:0-33947 GCF_948475835.1 uncultured Escherichia sp.
ACGTAATTATCTTACCAGCTATAGACAAAAAAAAACCATCCAAATCTGGATGGCTTTTCATAATTCAGACGAACTAGCTGCGCTGACGAACCGCTTCAAATAAGCAAATTCCGGTTGCAACCGAAACGTTCAGGGAAGAAACACTTCCTGCCATTGGGATGCTGATCAACTCATCGCAATGTTCACGGGTCAGGCGACGCATACCTTCACCTTCCGCGCCCATCACCAGCGCCAGGCGTCCGGTCATTTTGCTCTGATAGAGTGTATGATCCGCCTCGCCTGCCGTACCGACGATCCAGATATTCTCTTCCTGCAACATACGCATGGTGCGCGCAAGGTTAGTCACCCGAATCAGTGGAACGCTTTCTGCCGCGCCGCAGGCTACTTTTTTCGCCGTAGCGTTGAGCTGTGCGGAGCGATCTTTCGGCACAATCACCGCGTGAACGCCAGCAGCGTCCGCGCTACGCAGGCACGCGCCGAGGTTGTGCGGATCGGTTACACCGTCGAGGATCAGCAGGAACGGTTGATCGAGCGAAGCGATCAGATCCGGCAGATCATTTTCCTGATACTGACGTCCTGGCTTCACGCGGGCGATAATGCCCTGATGCACGGCACCGTCGCTTTTCTCGTCGAGATATTGGCGGTTTGCCAACTGGATAACCACGCCCTGAGACTCAAGGGCGTGAATCAGCGGTAACAGACGTTTATCTTCACGGCCTTTTAAAATAAAGACTTCCTGAAAACGTTCAGGGGCGCGCTCCAGCAGGGCCTGCACTGCGTGGATGCCGTAAATCATTTCGCTCATTAATGTACTCGTTGTTTACGTTTTGCCTGATGCACTACGTTTATCCGGCCTACATGATCTCTGCAATATATTGAATTTGCGTGATTATGTAGGCCGGATAAGGCGTTCACGCCGCATCCGGCATGAACAAAGCGCATTTTGTCAGCAATCTAACCCTCTTCTTTTAAAGAGGGTATTGATCACTCTGCCACTTTTTTCTTCGCCGCACGCTTCGCTTTGGTCGCTGCGGCTATTTTCTGCGTTTTCGCCGATGGCTTTTTCGCTTTTCTCGCGTCTTTCTTCGCCGCTTTCGGCTTCGTTTTTTTCTCACCGCGGAAGGCGCTGTCTGGCTCAAAGTTTACCTTTTTACCGACCTGACGACGCTTGCCGCCTTTTTTGCCTGCATCGCCTTTTTTCGCTTTCTCGCGCGCCGTTTTACCGACGTTGCGCGGTGCGCGTTCACTGGAGATCAGACTAAAGTCGATTTTGCGCTCGTCCATATTAACCGCTTCGACGCGAACTTCCACGCGATCGCCCAGGCGATAAGTCTGGCCGCTGGATTCCCCCATCAGGCGTTGCCCTACCTGGTCAAAGCGATAGTAGTCATTGTCCAGCGAAGAGACATGGACCAGACCATCAATGAACAAGTCGTCCAGACGGACGAAGAAGCCAAAGCCAGTGACGCTGGAAATTACGCCTTTAAAGACGTTACCTACCTGGTCGAGCATGAAGTCACACTTCAGCCAGTCAGCGACATCGCGCGTTGCTTCGTCGGCACGACGTTCCGCCATCGAACAGTGCTGACCCAGTTGCAACATCTCTTCCATCGAATAATGGTAGCCGCCGGTTTCAGTGGTGTTGCCCTGATGCCCCTGCTCTTTCGCCAGCAGATATTTAATGGCGCGGTGCAGCGTCAGGTCAGGATAACGACGAATCGGCGAAGTAAAGTGCGCATAGGACTGCAATGCCAGACCGAAGTGACCACGGTTTTCTGGATCGTAAATCGCCTGTTTCATCGAGCGTAGCAGCATGGTTTGCAGCATTTCTGCATCAGGACGGTCGGCAACCGACTCCAGCAGTTCCGCGTAGTCACGCGGTTCCGGCTTGTTACCACCCGGCAGCTCCAGCCCCAGCTCCGCCAGCACTGAACGGAAAGAGGTAATCGCTTCGGTGCTCGGCTTGTCGTGAATACGGAACAGTGCCGGTTCTTTCGCTTTCTCAACGAAACGCGCCGCCGAGATATTCGCCAGAATCATGCACTCTTCAATTAATTTGTGCGCGTCGTTACGCTGGGTCTGTTCGATACGTTCAATACGGCGTTCAGCGTTGAAAATGAACTTCGCTTCTTCGCTCTCAAATGAGATCCCACCGCGTTCTTCACGGGCTTTATCCAGCACTTTATAGAGGTTATGCAACTCTTCGAGATGCTTAACCAGCGGGGCGTACTGCTCGCGCAGATCCTGATCGCCCTGCAGAATATGCCAGACTTTGGTGTAGGTCAGACGCGCGTGAGAGCTCATCACCGCTTCGTAGAATTTGTAGCCCGTCAGGCGGCCTTTCGACGAAACCGTCATCTCGCACACCATACACAGGCGGTCTACCTGCGGGTTGAGCGAGCACAGGCCGTTAGAGAGCACTTCCGGCAGCATCGGGATAACCTGCGAAGGGAAGTACACCGACGTACCACGGTTACGCGCTTCTCTGTCCAGCGGCGTTGGCGGACGCACATAGTAGCTGACGTCGGCAATCGCGACCCATAAACGCCAGCCGCCGCCGCGTTTTTTCTCGCAGTAAACTGCATCGTCAAAGTCACGGGCGTCTTCGCCATCAATGGTGACCAGCGGTAAATCGCGCAAATCGACACGGCCCGCTTTTGCTTCTTCCGGCACTTCTTCTTTCAGCCCGGCAACCTGTTGCTCAACAGCCTGCGGCCAGATGTACGGAATTTCATGGGTACGCAGAGCGATATCAACCGCCATGCCGGTGCCCATATTGTCGCCCAGCACTTCGACGATTTTACCCACCGCTTTGGTGCGGCGAGTCGGACGCTGAGTCAGTTCGACTACGACCACAAAGCCCATCCGCGCGCCCATGATCTGATCGGGCGGGATTAAGATATCGAAGCTCAGACGGCTATCGTCAGGAACCACAAAGCCGACGCCCGCTTCAGTAAAGTAGCGACCAACAATCTGGCTGGTTTTTGGCACCAGTACGCGGACAATACGCGCTTCACGACGACCTTTACGGTCAGCGCCCAGCGGCTGCGCCAGCACCTGATCGCCATGAATGCAGGTTTTCATCTGCTCGCTGGAGAGATACAAATCATCTTTACGCCCTTCAACCCGCAGAAAGCCGTAGCCATCACGGTGGCCAATAACGGTACCTTTCACCAGGTCGAGGCGTTCCGGCAGCGCATAGCACTGACGACGAGTGAAGACCAGTTGACCATCGCGCTCCATCGCGCGCAGGCGGCGACGCAGGCCTTCAAGCTGCTCTTCGCCTTCAATGTGCAGTTCTACCGCCAGCTCATCACGGCTGGCCGGTTTTTCACGTTTGGTTAAATGTTCGAGGATAAATTCCCGACTAGGGATGGGATTCGCGTATTTTTCAGCTTCGCGTTCCTGGAAAGGATCTTGTGACATCTCGGTTCCTCCGTTGTCATCTCTGATGAAGATTTTCGTCACTCCACCAGCAATAATTTATAAAGCGGTTGATTCTCTTCAACCAAATCGGCAAGCGTGTAGTTATCCAGTTCCGTAAGAAAACTTTGCACGGCCTTAGAAAGCGCCTGTTTCAACCGACAGGCAGGTGTAATGTGGCAAAACTCACTGCTGCAATTCACCAGCGATAAGGGCTCCAGCTCGCGCACCACATCACCAATACGTATCGCACTCGCCGGTTTACCCAGGCGAATGCCGCCATTTTTTCCACGAACAGCAGTCACGTAGCCGGCACGACTAAGTTGATTGATTATTTTGACCATATGATTACGGGAGACGCCGTAGACGTCAGTCACTTCAGAAATACTGGTCATCCGCCCTTCTGGCAATGACGCCATGTAGATCAGCGCACGTAATCCGTAATCAGTGAAACTCGTTAACTGCACATCAACCTCAAAAGGGAAATCGGGAAAAAATACATTTATATTGATGATAAACCAGCCACAAGCTGTGTCGCTAATTTATTTCAGTTCGGGGAAGGAAAAAAGCGAGGATTTAACACTGTGTCGGATAGCGTAATGGCTTAACCGACACAGCAATGTATCACACTGTTAGCCCGGCAGGCAAAATATCTGCCAGGCGTACCAGAATTACGCGTCGAACGGATCGCGCAGAATCATGGTTTCAGTACGATCCGGACCGGTAGAGATGATATCGATCGGCACACCAGTCAGCTCTTCAATACGCTTGATGTAGTTCAGCGCCGCCTGCGGCAGACCGCTACGATCTTTCACGCCGAAGGTGGATTCAGACCAGCCCGGCATGGTTTCGTAAATCGGCTCTACACCTTTCCAGTCGTCAGCTGCCAGCGGAGTGGTAGTCACTTCGCGACCATCCGGCATACGGTAAGCCACGCAGAGTTTAACCTCTTTCAGGCCATCCAGAACGTCCAGTTTAGTCAGGCAGAAGCCAGACAGGGAGTTCAGCTGTACCGCACGACGAACGGCAACGGTGTCCAGCCAGCCGGTACGACGACGACGCCCCGTAGTTGCGCCGAATTCGTTACCCTGCTTGCAGAGGAACTCGCCAGTTTCATCAAACAGTTCGGTCGGGAACGGACCTGCACCTACACGAGTGGAGTAAGCTTTGAGGATACCCAGAACGTAATCAACATAACGCGGGCCCAGGCCGGAACCGGTCGCCACGCCACCAGCAGTGGTGTTGGAAGAAGTTACGTACGGATAAGTACCGTGGTCGATATCCAGCAGCGTACCCTGCGCACCTTCAAACATGACGAAATCGCCACGCTGACGCGCCTGGTCGAGCAGGTCAGAAACGTCAACCACCATAGAAGTCAGGATGTCGGCAACAGCCATCGTATCATCCAGAACTTTCTGGTAATCAACCGCTTCAGCTTTGTAGTAGTTAACCAACTGGAAGTTGTGATATTCCATCACTTCTTTCAGTTTTTCAGCGAAGGTTTCTTTGTCGAAAAGGTCGCCAACACGCAGACCGCGACGTGCTACTTTATCTTCATAAGCAGGCCCGATACCACGACCGGTGGTGCCGATCGCTTTCGCGCCACGCGCTTTCTCACGCGCGTTATCCAGCGCAACGTGATAATCAAGGATCAGCGGACATGCTTCAGACAGCAGCAGACGCTCACGAACGGGGATGCCACGGTCTTCCAGTTCTTTCATCTCTTTCATCAGCGCGGCCGGAGACAGCACAACACCGTTACCGATGATGCTGGTTACATTCTCGCGGAGAATACCTGATGGAATAAGATGGAGAACGGTTTTTTCACCGTTGATTACGAGAGTATGGCCTGCGTTGTGACCGCCCTGGTAGCGTACAACATATTTAGCCCGTTCAGTCAGAAGATCGACGATCTTACCTTTACCTTCGTCACCCCATTGGGTGCCCAGTACGACGACGTTGTTACCCATTTTTCAAAATCACCGTTTGCTTAAAAATGGATTCTACCATCGCTTTTTCAGAGTTACAGCACTTTTTGCACTCAAAAATGACCTCGATCAGTCTGTTTTTTGTTCAGCCAATCGTTTTCCTCAACATGTAGTAGACCACAACGCCCGCAACCACAAGTCCACCGCCAAAACGACGTAAAATATTATCGGGCAAATTGGTCATCGCAGAGATCATCTTCTTCCATGCCTTCGGGTAAAGCATCGGCCCTAAACCTTCCAGTACCAAAACCAGGGCAAGCGCCAGCCAGATTGTCGAATTCATTCATTATCCTTATAGAAAAAGAAAACCACCGACATCCCTGAGGATGCGGTGGCTTTATTGACCTGTACCGCAGTCGTTATATTAACGCGTTGCGGAAGTCGGCGTCTTCATGTAGCGGAAGAAATCGCTATCCGGGCTCATGACCATCACGTCCTGATTGCCAGAGAAGCTGTTCTCATAAGCACGCAGGCTACGGATGAATGCGTAGAAGTCCGGATCTTTACTGAATGCATCAGCAAACAGTTTGGCTGCTTCGGCATCGCCTTCACCACGCATGATGCGGCCCTGACGCTCAGCTTCTGCCAGCGTTCTGGTCACTTCATAGTCGGCAGTCGCGCGCAGTTTTTCCGCTTCTTCCTGACCTTGTGAACGGTGACGACGCGCTACCGCTTCACGCTCGGCGCGCATACGGTTGTAGATCGCTTCAGACACTTCGGTCGGCAGGTTGATCTGCTTGATACGCACATCGACAACTTCAATACCCAGCGCCGCCATACTGTTCGGGTTGATGACCGGAACTTTGCCCTTCGTCTCAGCCGTTACGCGCTCTGCCGCTTCGGCAATGGCGTTATCTGCCGCCGGGGTAGTAACTTCATCTTCTGTACCCGCAGAACCGGAGTTCAGCGCGTCACGTACTTCGAGGGTCAGACGACCACGGGAATCGGTGACGATATCTTTCACGTCCAGGCGACCAATTTCAGAACGCAGACGGTCAGAGAACTTACGTTTCAACAGCACTTCCGCTTGCGAAATGTCGCCACCACCCGTTGCCAGGTAGTAACGGCTGAAATCGCTGATGCGCCATTTGATGTAAGAGTCGACGATCAGGTCTTTCTTCTCTTTGGTCACAAAGCGGTCGGCCTGGTTGTCCATGGTCTGAATACGTGCGTCGAGCATTTTCACCGTTTCAATGAACGGTATCTTGAAATGCAGACCAGGCTCATAAACCAAAGGTTTGTTGTCATCGTCACGCAGTACCTTACCAAAACGCAGCGTAATACCGCGCTCACCTTCTTTGACGACAAAGACAGACATGTAAAGCACTACCAGCACGATGATGATAATCGCGATAACTGACTTACGCATCGTTATTCCCCCTGACGCTGGTAGTCGTTACGCTGCGCGTTGGCGCGGCGTTGGTCCATAATATCGCCCTGACTGGTGGACGACGTGTTGCTTGCTCCACTGGTTGTGGAGGAAGAGGCTGGCGGCAGACGCAGCAGATTGCTGGCACCGTTATCGCTCTTCGCCGCAGGGGCGTTACCACCTTTCAGCATCTGGTCTAACGGCAGAACCATCAGGTTGCCACCTTTATCGTTAACCAGCACTTTGCGGGTGTTACCCAACACTTTTTCCATCGTCTCGATATACAGACGCTCGCGAGTAATTTCCGGCGCGGCTTTATATTCCGGCAGAAGTTTAGCAAAGCGCGCCACTTCACCCTGAGCTTCCAGGATGGTCTGGGCCTTGTACGCACGCGCCTCTTCGAGGATACGTTGCGCCTGACCGTTCGCACGCGGCTGAACTTCGTTGGTATACGCTTCTGCTTCACGAATGTATTGCTGTTCGTTTTCACGCGCGGCAATCGCATCGTCAAACGCCGCTTTTACTTCTTCCGGCGGACGAGCAGCCTGGAAGTTGACGTCCAGCAGCGTGATACCCATGTCATACGGACGAATCGTCTCTTCCAGTTCGCGCTGAGTATCGCTACGAATCACGGTACGACCTTCCGTCAGAATGCGGTCCATGGTGTATTTACCGATAACTCCACGCAGGGCGCTGTCGGTAGCCTGACGCAGGCTGTCATCCGGGCTGGTCACGCTATACAGATATTTTTCCGGATTGGTGACGCGGTACTGCACGTTCATCTCAACGCGCACTACGTTCTCGTCCGACGTCAGCATCACACCAGAAGCGGCCAGTTCACGCACGGCTTCCACGTTCACCGGTTTGACTTCGTCGATAAACGTCGGTTTCCAGTTCAGACCCGGCTCAACCAGATGGCTGAATTTACCAAAGCGTGTTACCACGCCGCGTTCGGCTTCTTTAATGGTATAGAAACCACTGGCCGCCCAGATAATGACAATCGCTGCCGCTGCGATGGTAACGACACGACCGCCAAGCTGCGGGCGCGGGCCTTGCGATGAACTGCCACCGCCAGATCCGGTGCCTTTACCGCCGCCCAGACCACCGAGCTTTTTGCTCAGTTTGCGGAAGATATCATCTAAATCAGGTAGCCCTTGATCGCGACCGCCTTTGTTTCCATTTCCCTCAGAGTTGCCGCCAGGTTTGCTGCTTCCCCACGGGTCGCGGTCTTGTCCGTTATTACCGGGCTGATTCCACGCCATGTTTGTGCTCCATATTTGTTATGCGGTGATCCCTGTTGTCTTTCGACGCCAGAGGATATGACTCCACGCTTCAGACGCTACGCCGTTAGATCAGGTAATCGATCAACGCCGGTTCTTGTTTACAGAGGCGACGCCAGTCAACGATCGGCATACGAACTTGCAGACTTACGCTGCCGTCCTCCTCCATCCACTCTTTTTCTATTGCCTGAAGCTGATAAAAACGACTTCTCAGACGCCCTTCCTGCGGTGGCAGACGCAATGTATGCTGCGCCACCTCGCCGGAAAGCCGCTCCGTCAAAGCCTGAAAAAGCTGTGGTATCCCCGCTCCGGTCTGTGCGGAAAGCCAGACACGGATCGGTTTGTTCTCTTCGTCCCGATCAATACGCGGTTCGAAATCTTCCAGCATATCGATCTTGTTCATCACCAGCAGGGTTGGGATCTCGTGAGCGTCGATCTCTTCAAGAACCGTATTCACCGCTTCGATGTTTTCTTGTACACGCACATCCGCCGCATCAATGACGTGCAGCAGTAATGTGGCTTGCCGCGTCTCTTGTAACGTGGCTTTAAATGCTGCAACCAGATCGTGCGGCAGGTGGCGAATAAACCCTACGGTATCTGCCAACACGGTTTCACCGACATCTGCAACGTCAATACGCCGCAACGTCGGGTCGAGGGTGGCAAACAACTGGTCTGCCGCGTAGACCCGCGCTTCGGTGATGCGATTGAAAAGGGTAGATTTACCGGCGTTGGTATATCCCACCAGCGAAACAGTAGGAACGTCGGCTTTGATACGCGATTGCCGCCCCTGCTCACGCTGCTTTTCAACTCTTTCCAGGCGCGACTGTATCTGCACGATGCGATTACGCAACAAACGACGGTCGGTTTCGAGCTGGGTTTCACCCGGACCACGCAAACCTATCCCGCCTTTCTGTCTTTCAAGGTGGGTCCAGCCACGCACCAGGCGCGTAGCCAGATGGCGCAGCTGCGCCAGCTCAACCTGCAACTTACCCTCATGGGTACGCGCACGTTGGGCGAAAATATCTAAAATAAGGCCGGTGCGGTCGATAACACGACACTCGCACAAACGCTCCAGGTTACGCTCTTGCGCCGGGCTCAGGGCATGGTCAAAAAGAACGACCGAAGCACCCGTCGCTTTGACAGCTTCCGCAATTTCAACTGCTTTACCTTCACCTACAAAATACTTTGGGTGCGGCGCTTTACGGCTACCGGTAATCACCTGCAATGCTTCGACACCGGCGGAAGAGACCAGAGATTCAAACTCCTGGAGGTCTTCCATATCTTTGTCTTGCGTAAAATAGATGTGTACCAGTACCGCCTGCTCACCAGCATCATAACGGTCAAACAAGCGTATAACCCTCTAAATAGATCAGCGGGGAACGCAGGATCGCTGGCTCCCCGTGTAAAAAAACAGCCCGAAACCTTATTCGGTTTCTTCGCTGTCCTGTTGCGCGGAAGTATTCTGCGCGCTGCTACCATGATGGTAGTTACTGCTGGTACCGCCACCGGCGTTGTTACTGTGATGAGAAACCGGACGAGACGGGACAACAGTAGAAATCGCGTGCTTGTAAACCATCTGGCTGACCGTGTTTTTCAACAGGATCACGAACTGATCAAAAGACTCGATTTGCCCTTGCAGCTTAATACCATTCACCAAATAAATAGAAACTGGAACACGTTCCCGACGCAGTGCGTTCAGGAACGGATCTTGTAAAGATTGCCCCTTAGCCATTCTCTCTTTTCCTTATATGCTTATTTGTACTTTGAACCTTTCGATTCTGAAAAAATTGCGCACGATACGTCTCAATTGTACACATTCAGCCTGCGATAGCACCAACAACCTGTAATACTTCGTCACGCGCCTGTTCTGGTTTTTCACTGTCAAGCCAGTGAACCCCTTCCCAACCACGCAGCCAGGTTATCTGCCGCTTCGCCAACTGTCTCGTGGCGCAAACACCTCGATAAACCATTTCATCGTATGAGATTTCGCCTTCAAGGTAAGACCACATCTGGCGATAACCCACGCAACGAATGGAAGGCAAGTCCGTATGCAAATCTCCTCGGGCAAAAAGCGCCCGGACTTCTGCTTCAAAACCTGAAGCCAACATCTGATGAAAACGCTGCTCAATGCGTTGATGGAGCAGTTCACGGCTCGCCGGGGCGATGGCGAACTGATGCACCTGATACGGTAGAGCGTCTCCTGACGTTTGCGTCAGTTCCGTTAAAGTTTTACCCGAAATGAAAAAAACTTCCAGTGCCCGGGAAAGCCTTTGTGGATCATTTGGATGAATCCTTGCTGCCGCAACCGGATCTACCTCCTGAAGTTGACGATGCAATGACTCCCAACCTTGCTCTGCCGCCTGTTGCTCAATTCTGGCCCGCACTTCCGGGTCTGCCGACGGTAGCGGCGACAACCCTTCCAGCAATGCCTTGAAATACAACATCGTACCGCCCACTAACAGTGGGATCCGCCCCGCCGCGGTGATATCGGCCATTTCCGCCAGCGCATCGCGGCGAAAATCAGCAGCCGAGTAAGCCTGCGACGGATCGCGAATATCCAGCAATCGGTGCGGCGCGGCGAGTAACTCTTCAGCGTTCGGCTTCGCCGTCCCGATATCCATCCCTTTGTAAATAAGGGCAGAATCAACGCTTATCAACTCTACTGGTAAAATTTTACGCAGCTCAATGGCTAACGCCGTTTTACCGGAGGCCGTCGGCCCCATCAAAAAAATCGCCTTAGGCAGGCTCGCCTTACTGATATCACTCATCTTTCAGGGCTTTTATCGCCGGATGTAAATCAACAGATTGTAACAGACCACCCGGCGGCGTTTTCACAAGTTGCGGACATAACCGTTCCACGTCCGCCAGCAGGGTTATGGCCTGTGCCATTGACCACTGCGCATGTTCGCTCATCAGATTTCGTGCAATCCACTGCGCAATATTGCCAGGTTCGAATACGGACTGCTTCGCCAGGTAGCCTATCAGTTCAGGAATCAAGATTTGTAAATTTTGTTGGCGTAAGGGTAAAGGCACGGCCCTGATGGTCACATGCTGTGCATCTGACTGGAAATCAATACCCAATTCCGCCAGGGCAGACTGCGCTTTTTCTAATGCCGATTTTTCTTCGGCAGAAACTTTTAGCCGCAACGGAATCAGCAGCGGCTGGGCGCAAACGGGCGCTTCACCCGGCGTCAATTGTGCCTGACGTAGCCAACGTTCTGCCACTGGCAAGGATAAAAGTGAAATGTTGCCATCGCGCTCCAGCAACGCACAGTCGGAATGGACGATAGTCAGTACCCGACCAAAACTCTGACTGTTCGCCGCAAGTGCAGGTTCCTGCGGTTCCGGCGCTTTTGGTTTTTGCATCGGCGCGGGCGTTTGCAAAAGCTGGCGATACACTTCACCTTGCTGTTTCTGGTAGCCTGGCTGCGCATTCGGCCAGGGGGCAGCCGGACGACTGCCTGAGGCGGGCGCAGGAGAGTAGCGCGGAGCTACCGGCTCACGAGCTGCCGGTTCTGCAAAGTGATTGCGCCCCGCCGCCACGCGGTTTTCCGGAATGGGACGCGGTGCAGGTTGGGGTTCATCGTCCAGCGGTAGCGGCGTTTCCAGTTGCTGTTGTAGCACGCTCAGCACGCCCTGATAGATAAAATCATGCACCAGACGCGACTGATGGAAACGCACTTCGTGTTTGGCGGGGTGTACGTTGACGTCCACCTGATGCGGGTCGATCTCCAGATACAACACAAACGCCGGTTGTTGATCGGCCCCCAGTTTGTCTTCGCAGGCCTGGCGGATCGCATGATTGATCAGGCGATCGCGCATCATGCGACCATTCACGTAGCAATACTGAATTTCCGCCAGTGCGGGCGTAGTGTGATTTGGATCGGCCACCCAGCCGCGCAGCGTGAGATCGCCGTGTTGCCATTCAATCGCCAGCGCTTGTTCGAGAAAAGCGGTGCCACAAATCGCGCCTAAGCGCCGTTCTTTTTGCCCGCCTTCCGGCACTGCGCGGTACTGACGCACAATTTTACCGTTATGCGACAGGTTGATCGTGACGTCGAAACGCGCCAGCGCAATGCGGCGGATGATTTCATCAATATGGCTAAATTCGGTTTTCTCGGTGCGCAGGAATTTGCGCCGCGCCGGGGTGTTGTAGAACAGATCCAGCACCTCCAGCGTCGTCCCCACAGGATGCGCCGCCGGTTTTACCGTCACGTTCATATCGCGCCCTTCGGCATAGGCCTGCCAGGCTTCCTGCTGTTCTGCGGTGCGTGAAGTGAGCGTCAGGCGGGAAACCGAACTGATACTCGCCAGCGCCTCACCGCGAAAGCCCAGGCTGATAATGGCTTCGAGATCGTCCAGAGAGGCGATTTTACTGGTGGCATGACGAGCCAGCGCCAGCGCCAGCTCATCTTTTTTGATACCGCAGCCGTTATCACGAATGCGGATAAGTTTCGCCCCACCGCGTTCGATATCAATATCGATACGCGTCGCACCTGCATCGAGGCTGTTTTCCACCAGTTCTTTGACTACCGACGCAGGTCGCTCGACCACCTCACCTGCGGCAATCTGGTTCGCCAGTTGTGGCGGTAAGACCTGAATTGGCATCAATCGTCCTTAGTTTGGCAGCGTGCGATCTGGCGTCGTCACCGTACTGGCAGTTTGTGCCGTTGCCCCCTGCGGCGCAGATTGCATCGGATGCGCAAGGAAATAATTGCGCAGGCCTTTGTAAATGGCTTCTGCCAGCTGTTGTTGGTAATCGTCGCTCGCCAGCAAACGTTCTTCGCTGTTGTTGCTGATAAAACCGGTTTCGACCAGTACTGACGGGATATCCGGCGAACGCAGAACGCCGAGACTCGCGTGTTCTGGTCGGCGTTTATGTATTTCGCCAATGCGTTGCAACTGACTGATCATACTGGTCGCTACATCATACCCTACCCGTTGGGAATGACCGAACTGTAAATCCAGCACCGCCTGGCTTAAATAGGGGTCAGACTGACTGTTCGCCAGCACATCACCCGCCCCACCCAGCAGCTCCGACTGTTTCTCGTGCTGCTCCAGCCAGCTGGCCATTTCGCTGTTGGCGCGACGGTTAGAGAGCACCCATACGGAAGCGCCAGTCGCACTGCGGTTCGGTGCGGCATCAGCGTGAATCGACACGAGGAAATTGGCGTTTTGCTTACGTGCCACATCACTGCGCCCCATCACCGAGATAAAGTAATCCCCGTCACGGGTTAAAACGCCCTTAAACATCGGATCGTCATTGAGCAAAGTACGCAATTTACGCGCGATGGCGATGGTGACATTTTTCTCCCGCGTACCACCGGGGCCGATAGCGCCAGGGTCCTGACCGCCGTGTCCGGCATCAATAGCGATGATAATTTTATCGCCAGTGTTAGCCGTCGCGCGCGCTGCCGGACGCGTTACCGTATTACTGCTGATAACACCCGTAGTGCGGTTACTTTCCGTTTTAAACGGATTGCGCGCCGGTTCGCTGACGCGCGGTGCGACAACCGCAGGCGTTTCAACGCGTTTCGCAACCACGGGCGGCGGAGGAGGAGGTGGCGGCGCATCGGCGTTAATCGTAAAGACGACAGTGTAATTGCTGCCATTCTGCCGCTTCACCGCTTCGGTTTTACCGTTTTCGGTAAGATCGACCACCAGCCGTAGCGTTTGTGCATCTTTAGGCGTTCCAGAGCGAATCGCCTTCACCAGATTATTGCCGCTGAACAACAACGGCAGTCCCTGAATCACGCCCGTTTGTTTGATATCGAGCGCCACGGTGCGTTTGCTTTGATGGCTAAACGCATAATCAGGATCGCCAATAAAACTCAACGTTATCCGCGCCTGTTGATTACCGTTAGAAACCTGAATATCAGAGAGCGTCGCGGCACCCACCGGCGTGCACAGCAGCAGCAGCGTCGCTACCAACCAATTTCTGATGCGATACATCATCCCGCCACCTTTCAAAGGTTAACCGGCTAAACGCGCCAGCAACAATTCACCCGCAGAGGAAACCGCACTCACGCGCGCCTCACGGCCTTGTGCCTGATAATCAATGTGTATTTCGACATCCGGGTCAGGAAGAACACCAGTACCTTGTTGTGGCCACTCCACCAGGCAGATGGCATCGTTGGCAAAATAATCGCGAATCCCCATAAACTCCAGCTCCTCGGGATCGGCAAGGCGGTACAAATCAAAGTGATAAACCATTAAATTGTCGAGCGTATAGGGTTCGACCAGCGTATAAGTGGGGCTTTTGACATTACCCTGATGACCCAGAGCTTGTAAAAAGCCCCGGCTAAAGGTGGTTTTACCTGCGCCTAAATCGCCATACAGATAGATTACGGTTGCGCCATCGCAGGCTTTCGCTACCCGCTCGCCCAGGTCTAATGTTGCCTGCTCATCAGGGAGCGGAATTACTCGATTCATCATGGTTTTTATCAGTCACTTCCGGGTTAACAATACGCTGTAGCGTGGAAAAGAGATCGGTTGCCAGCATCCCGCGCGTTCCAAAACGCGCCGCCAGTACGTCAGCTGCAGCACCGTGCGCGACACAGCCCGCACAGGCGGCATCATACGGCGACAGTTTTTGCCCAAGCAATGCGCCAATAATACCAGAGAGCACATCGCCCATGCCGCCGCTCGCCATGCCTGCATTTCCGGCATCAATAATGCCTAAAGCGTCAGGATGGGCGGCGACCACGGTTCCGGCACCTTTCAGCACCGCTACGCCGCCATAACGTTGTACCAGACGTTTGGCGCAATGTAAGCGGTCACTTTCAATTTCAGCGACGGAACAGCCTAACAACCGTGCGGCCTCGCCAGGATGCGGCGTGATCACGCGATTGTGACGCTTATCGGGATTGATTGCCAGCAGGTTCAATGCATCGGCATCCCACAACATCGGTTTGCGAAAATTCTCAACTTTTTGCAGTGCTTTTTTCCCCCACTCTTGCTGGCCCAGACCGGGACCAATCACCACCACATCGGCCCATTCCAGGCTTTCGGTAAGAGAGTCCATCGTCAGTTCATGCACCATCAATTCCGGTCGTGCAGTCAGCAGCGGCGCAATGTTTTCACTGCGGGTCAGTACTCGGACTAAACCAGCACCAGCACGTAGCGCCGCTTCCCCCGTCATACGAATAGCCCCCGCCGTGCCGTGATCGCCACCGATAATTACCAGCCGCCCGTGATCGCCTTTATGCGAAGTCGGGCGACGCGGTTTTAGCCAGTGAGAAAGTTGTTCTGCTGAAAACCGCTGAATTTTCGTCTCCTGACCTGCCAGCCAACTATCCAGCCCCAGTGAGTCAAAATGCAGTTGTCCGGTAACATCCCGCGCTTTTCCAGTGAGCAAGCCTGGTTTCAGCGCAATAAAAGTGATGGTGTGATCGGCGTTGATCACCGCGCCTGGCGTAGCGCCAGTTTCAGCCAGCAGGCCGGAAGGGATATCAACCGCCACAATCGGCGCAGGATGGGAATTAGCGTGGTCGATTAACTGGCTAATGGATTCGCGGGGCGCTTGCCGCAAACCGGTACCGAGCAGCGCATCAACAATCAGATCTACCGATTCGGGCCAGACAATATTCGAAGCATGGATCTCGCCACCCGCGTTTAACCATGCTTCGCGTGCCAGCGCGGCCTCTTCCGGCAACGGTTTGTCGCTCTCCTGGGCCAACAACGTGACCTCAATGCCGACCGCTTTGGCCAGTCGCGCGACCACGTAGCCATCGCCGCCGTTATTACCATGACCGCACAGCACCAGCCAGTGGCGGGCGTCAGGATACGCCGAACGACACACCTGGAATGCGGCCTCGCCAGCGCGAAGCATCAGCTCATAGAGTGTGAGCCCCAGCACATCTGCCGCCTCGCGTTCTCCGCGGCGGATATCGTCGGCGTACCAGACGGTGTGTGGTATACTTACGGGGTTTTTCTTCATTGTATGGTCCGTCATGTCAGAGCCCCTCGATCTCAATCAGTTAGCGCAAAAAATTAAACAGTGGGGGCTGGAACTGGGCTTTCAGCAGGTAGGTATTACCGATACCGATCTCAGCGAGTCCGAGCCCAAACTGCAAGCATGGCTGGACAAACAATACCACGGCGAAATGGACTGGATGGCACGTCACGGTATGCTGCGCGCTCGCCCTCATGAGTTATTGCCCGGTACGCTGCGCGTGATCAGCGTGCGGATGAATTACCTTCCTGCTAACGCCGCATTTGCCAGCACGCTGAAAAACCCCAAACTCGGCTATGTTAGCCGTTATGCGCTGGGCCGTGACTATCACAAACTTCTGCGCAACCGACTCAAAAAGCTGGGCGAGATGATTCAGCAACATTGTGTTTCGCTGAATTTTAGACCGTTTGTCGATTCTGCGCCTATTCTCGAGCGCCCGTTAGCTGAAAAAGCTGGGCTCGGCTGGACAGGTAAGCACTCACTTATCCTCAATCGCGAGGCCGGTTCTTTCTTCTTTTTAGGCGAATTGCTGGTCGATATTCCGCTGCCCGTGGATCAACCAGTCGAGGAAGGATGCGGTAAATGCGTGGCCTGTATGACGATTTGCCCGACCGGTGCCATCGTCGAGCCATATACCGTCGATGCTCGCCGCTGTATCTCTTATCTCACCATCGAACTTGAAGGGGCGATCCCGGAAGAGTTGCGACCGTTAATGGGAAACCGTATTTACGGTTGCGATGACTGCCAGCTTATCTGCCCGTGGAATCGCTATTCACAACTCACCACAGAAGAGGATTTCAGCCCGCGTAAGCCGCTACACGCACCGGAACTCATTGAGTTATTCGCCTGGAGCGAAGAGAAGTTTTTAAAAGTCACGGAAGGATCGGCGATTCGTCGTATTGGTCACCTGCGTTGGCTGCGTAATATCGCCGTAGCATTAGGCAATGCCCCTTGGGATGAAACGATTTTGACAGCGCTGGAAAGTCGTAAAGGTGAGCACCCACTTCTCGATGAGCACATAGCGTGGGCGATTGCGCAGCAAATAGAGAGACGAAATGCGTGCATAGTCGAAGTGCAATTGCCGAAAAAACAGCGTCTGGTTCGGGTGATTGAAAAAGGGTTACCGCGTGACGCCTGATTCATCCACAGCTTGTGAATAAAAATAAAAACGCATTGCAATTCAAGACGAATAAAATCGTCAAGTGATCGACTCGACAAAACGGAATCTTAATTTTTAACTTATCTATCAATAGGTTAAAAAAATACTATTCACCGTGCGAAGTTTCTTTGAAATTAAGATTACAGCCTGAGGCTGTGGATAACTCTGTTTACAAGAGTTTGTCAGAGACAACGAAAACCAGCAATAACGCATCGCATCGCTGTGGATATTTTATTGAGAGAAGAATTTGGAGCGGGAAACGAGACTCGAACTCGCGACCCCGACCTTGGCAAGGTCGTGCTCTACCAACTGAGCTATTCCCGCGTACTACTTAATTTTGCTTTCGTAATTTTCGCATTTCTGCGTCGTTACGGGAGGCGCATTATACGAGAAATCTTTCCCTCTGCAACCCCCCAAAAAAGTTTTTTTTGCGTTTTTATCTCAAGTGCTGAAATTATCAGCAAGACGTTCAATTTAGCGTCAAAATCACGCCGCCGCAAGTGGATTCCGGCGCTTACGTGACCAGGAAAAATTTTACAGCTTGATAAAATGCTCGCGGTAGTAAGCCAGCTCCGCCACCGATTCACGGATATCATCCATCGCCTGATGCGTCCCCTGCTTGGTAAAACCATCCAGAATTTCCGGCTTCCAGCGGCGCGCCAGCTCTTTCAGGGTGCTGACATCGAGATAACGGTAGTGGAAGTAGGCTTCCAGCTCCGGCATGTATTTAAACAGGAAACGACGGTCCTGACCGATGCTGTTACCGCAAATCGGCGATTTTCCCGCAGGCACCCACTGTTTTAAAAATTCGAGCGTTGCCAGTTCAGCTTCCCGATCGCCCATCGTGCTCGCTTTCACGCGCTCTACCAGCCCGCTGGCGGTATGGGTGCGCACGTTCCAGTCATCCATCAGCGCCAGCTGTTCATCAGACTGGTGTACTGCAATGGTCGGCCCTTCTGCCAGAATATTCAGGTTGGCATCGGTCACCAGCGTGGCAATCTCAATAATGCGATCGCGCTCGGGATCCAGACCGGTCATCTCAAGATCGATCCAAATCAGGTTGTTTTCATTGGCACTCATGCTATTTTCCACCCATTCACAGTGACTATATTGATTCACAATTGCGTGTATCATAGATGTTTTGCCCATCAGGGGCGACCAGGAGTCTGTACGATTGAGTAAAAATAAACTCTCCAAAGGCCAGCAGCGCCGCGTGAACGCCAATCACCAGCGTCGTCTTAAAACGTCTAAGGAGAAGCCCGACTACGACGACAATCTGTTTGGCGAGCCTGATGAAGGTATCGTCATCAGCCGCTTTGGTATGCACGCTGATGTGGAATCCGCCGATGGCGACGTTCACCGCTGCAATATTCGCCGTACCATCCGTTCGCTGGTAACCGGCGACCGCGTAGTCTGGCGTCCGGGTAAACCGGCGGCGGAAGGCGTAAATGTCAAAGGGATCGTGGAAGCGGTGCATGAGCGTACCTCGGTGTTGACGCGTCCGGATTTCTACGACGGCGTAAAACCTATTGCCGCCAACATCGACCAGATTGTCATTGTCTCCGCCATTTTGCCGGAGCTGTCGCTCAATATTATCGACCGTTACCTGGTGGCCTGCGAAACCTTGCAGATTGAGCCGATTATTGTGCTCAACAAGATAGACCTGCTGGACGACGAAGGCATGGCGTTCGTCAACGAGCAGATGGATATCTACCGCAATATCGGTTATCGCGTATTGATGGTTTCCAGCCATACTCAGGATGGGCTAAAACCGCTGGAAGAGGCGTTGACCGGGCGCATCAGCATTTTTGCCGGGCAGTCTGGCGTCGGCAAATCCAGCCTGCTGAATGCGTTGCTGGGGCTGCAAAAAGAGATCCTGACCAACGATGTCTCTGACAACTCGGGGCTCGGTCAGCACACCACGACCGCCGCTCGGCTGTATCACTTCCCGCACGGCGGTGATGTGATTGATTCCCCTGGTGTGCGTGAGTTCGGCCTCTGGCACCTGGAGCCGGAACAAATCACTCAGGGCTTTGTCGAATTCCATGACTATTTAGGTCTGTGTAAATATCGCGATTGCAAACACGATACCGATCCGGGCTGCGCTATCCGGGAAGCGGTTGAGGAAGGGAAAATCGCGGAAACCCGTTTCGAAAACTATCACCGTATTCTGGAAAGCATGGCGCAGGTAAAAACGCGTAAAAACTTTTCTGATACGGATGACTGACAATTAAGCTAACCGTCGTTAGAATCGTCCCCTTTTTTTCAGGATCCGGCATGTTGGCCGGATCAGGAACGACAAAACAATGGCCTGGAGGCTACCTTGTTAAATTCATTTAAACTTTCGCTACAGTACATTCTGCCGAAACTATGGCTTACTCGCCTGGCGGGTTGGGGCGCAAGCAAGCGGGCAGGATGGCTGACAAAACTGGTTATCGATCTGTTCGTTAAATACTACAAGGTCGACATGAAAGAGGCGCAAAAGCCGGACACCGCCAGCTACCGCACCTTTAACGAATTCTTTGTCCGTCCGCTGCGTGACGAAGTACGCCCAATCGATACCGATCCGAATGTCCTGGTCATGCCTGCCGATGGCGTTATCAGCCAGTTGGGTAAAATCGAAGAAGATAAAATCCTGCAAGCCAAAGGCCACAACTACAGCCTCGAAGCCTTGCTGGCAGGCAACTATCTGATGGCGGACCTGTTCCGCAACGGTACGTTTGTGACCACTTACCTCTCCCCGCGTGACTACCACCGCGTACACATGCCGTGCAACGGTATTCTGCGTGAGATGATCTACGTGCCGGGCGATCTCTTCTCCGTTAACCATCTCACCGCTCAGAACGTGCCGAATCTGTTTGCCCGTAACGAACGCGTGATTTGCCTTTTCGATACCGAATTTGGCCCAATGGCGCAGATTCTGGTCGGAGCGACGATTGTTGGCAGCATTGAGACGGTCTGGGCGGGCACCATTACGCCGCCGCGCGAAGGTATCATCAAGCGCTGGACCTGGCCTGCCGGGGAAAACGACGGTTCTGTGGCACTGCTGAAAGGCCAGGAAATGGGTCGCTTTAAACTCGGTTCCACCGTTATCAACCTGTTTGCACCGGGTAAAGTGAATCTGGTTGAGCAACTGGAAAGCCTGTCTGTCACGAAAATTGGCCAGCCGCTGGCAGTATCTACCGAAACCTTTGTTACGCCAGACGCTGAACCTGCCCCGCTTCCTGCTGAAGAGATCGAAGCAGAACACGACGCCAGCCCATTGGTTGACGACAAAAAAGACCAGGTCTAATCCATCAAAGGAAACGCTGACGTGCGCCTGATTATCACTTTTCTGATGGCCTGGTGCCTCAGTTGGGGGGCGTACGCCGCGACGGCCCCCGATAGCAAACAAATCACTCAGGAACTGGAGCAGGCAAAAGCGGCGAAACCCGCACAGCCGGAAGTCGTAGAGGCGCTCCAGTCTGCCTTAAATGCGCTTGAGGAACGAAAAGGTTCCCTTGAGCGCATCAAACAATATCAGCAAGTTATCGATAATTATCCGAAACTCTCCGCTACTCTGCGCGCACAATTAAACAACATGCGTGACGAGCCGCGCAGCGTGTCGCCGGGAATGTCTACCGACGCGCTGAATCAGGAAATTCTCCAGGTCAGCAGCCAGTTGCTGGATAAAAGCCGTCAGGCCCAGCAAGAGCAGGAGCGCGCCCGCGAGATTGCCGATTCGCTGAATCAACTGCCGCAACAGCAAACCGACGCCCGCCGTCAGTTAAATGAGATCGAGCGCCGCCTGGGGACGCTTACTGGCAATACTCCGCTCAATCAGGCACAAAATTTCGCGTTGCAGTCTGACTCTGCACGTCTTAAGGCGCTCGTTGATGAACTGGAGCTGGCGCAGCTGTCTGCCAATAACCGCCAGGAATTAGCGCGCTTACGCTCAGAGCTGGCGGAAAAAGAGAGCCAGCAACTGGATGCGTATTTGCAGGCCTTGCGTAATCAATTAAACAGCCAACGTCAGCTTGAGGCGGAGCGGGCGCTGGAAAGTACCGAATTACTGGCAGAAAACAGTGCCGATTTGCCGAAAGATATCGTCGCGCAATTCAAAATTAACCGCGAACTATCGGCGGCTTTGAATCAACAGGCGCAGCGGATGGATCTCGTTGCCTCGCAACAGCGTCAGGCTGCCAGCCAGACGTTACAGGTCCGGCAGGCGTTGAATACGCTGCGTGAACAGTCGCAATGGCTGGGATCGTCCAATCTGCTCGGCGAAGCGCTGCGGGCGCAGGTGGCACGGCTGCCAGAAATGCCAAAACCACAACAGCTTGATACCGAAATGGCGCAGTTGCGTGTGCAACGGTTACGTTATGAGGATCTGCTTAATAAACAGCCGCTGCTACGGCAAATCCATCAGGCCGACGGTCAGCCGCTGACCGCCGAGCAAAACCGTATTCTGGAAGCACAACTGCGCACTCAGCGTGAGTTGCTGAACTCATTGTTGCAGGGTGGCGACACGCTACTATTGGAACTGACCAAGCTGAAAGTCTCCAACGGGCAACTGGAGGATGCGCTGAAAGAGGTGAACGAAGCAACGCACCGCTATCTGTTCTGGACCTCTGACGTGCGCCCGATGACCATCGCCTGGCCGCTGGAAATCGCCCAGGATCTGCGTCGTCTCATTTCGCTGGACACCTTCAGTCAGTTGGGCAAAGCCAGTGTGATGATGCTGACCAGCAAAGAGACAATTTTGCCGCTGTTTGGCGCGTTGATTCTGGTCGGTTGCAGTATTTACTCGCGCCGCTATTTCACCCGTTTTCTTGAACGTTCGGCGGCGAAAGTTGGCAAAGTGACTCAGGATCACTTCTGGCTGACGTTGCGCACTCTTTTCTGGTCGATTCTCGTCGCGTCACCGTTACCGGTGCTGTGGATGACGCTGGGTTACGGCTTGCGCGAGGCGTGGCCTTATCCGCTGGCGGTCGCGATTGGCGATGGTGTAACGGCCACCGTGCCGCTGCTGTGGGTAGTGATGATTTGCGCCACCTTTGCCCGCCCGAACGGCTTGTTTATCGCTCATTTTGGCTGGCCGCGCGAACGTGTTTCCCGTGGGATGCGCTACTACCTGATGAGCATCGGGCTTATTGTGCCGCTGATTATGGCGCTGATGATGTTCGATAACCTCGACGACCGTGAATTCTCCGGTTCGCTGGGACGGCTTTGCTTTATCCTCATTTGCGGTGCGCTGGCGGTGGTCACCCTCAGCCTGAAAAAGGCCGGGATCCCACTGTATCTCAACAAAGAGGGCAGCGGCGACAACATTACCAACCATATGCTGTGGAACATGATGATTGGCGCGCCACTGGTTGCCATTCTGGCGTCGGCGGTGGGTTATCTGGCAACGGCACAGGCGCTGTTAGCGAGGCTTGAAACCTCGGTTGCCATCTGGTTCCTGCTACTGGTGGTTTATCACGTTATCCGCCGCTGGATGCTGATCCAGCGTCGCAGGCTGGCGTTTGACCGGGCGAAGCATCGCCGTGCAGAGATGTTAGCGCAACGTGCGCGTGGCGAAGAGGAAGCGCATCATCACAGTAGCCCGGAAGGAGCAATTGAAGTCGATGAAAGCGAAGTCGATCTCGATGCCATCAGTGCGCAATCCTTGCGGCTGGTGCGCTCAATTTTGATGTTGATCGCCCTGCTTTCTGTCATTGTGCTGTGGTCAGAAATCCATTCCGCTTTCGGCTTCCTCGAAAATATTTCGCTGTGGGATGTCACCTCCACGGTACAGGGCGTAGAAAGTCTGGAGCCAATTACCCTCGGTGCGGTGCTGATTGCCATTCTGGTGTTTATCATCACCACGCAGCTGGTGCGCAACCTGCCCGCGCTGCTGGAACTGGCGATTTTGCAGCACCTGGATTTAACGCCAGGTACGGGTTACGCCATCACCACCATCACCAAATATCTGCTGATGCTGATTGGCGGGCTGGTCGGCTTCTCAATGATTGGTATTGAGTGGTCGAAATTGCAGTGGCTGGTTGCCGCGCTCGGTGTTGGTCTCGGTTTTGGTTTGCAGGAAATTTTCGCCAACTTTATCTCTGGCCTGATCATCCTGTTCGAAAAACCGATTCGCATTGGCGATACGGTAACGATCCGCGATCTTACTGGTAGCGTGACAAAAATTAACACCCGCGCCACCACCATCAGCGACTGGGACCGTAAAGAGATAATCGTGCCGAACAAGGCGTTTATTACCGAGCAGTTTATCAACTGGTCGCTCTCTGACTCGGTCACGCGCGTGGTGTTGACGATTCCGGCCCCTGCCGATGCCAATAGCGAAGAAGTGACGGAAATCCTGCTCACCGCAGCGCGTCGCTGCTCGCTGGTGATCGACAACCCGGCACCGGAAGTCTTCCTGGTGGATCTGCAACAGGGGATTCAGATTTTCGAGCTGCGTATTTACGCCGCTGAGATGGGTCACCGTATGCCGCTACGCCATGAGATCCACCAGCTGATTCTGGCAGGCTTCCACGCCCACGGTATCGATATGCCATTCCCGCCCTTCCAGATGCGTCTGGAAAGCCTCAACGGTAAGCAAACGGGGAGAACATTAACTTCTGCGGGCAAAGGTCGTCAGGCGGGAAGTTTGTAATGCATGAAGCTGCCAAATGATGTCAACGTGGCTCATTTAGCAGCTTAACATCATCTTCAGTTATCACCGGCCCTGGAGAGTATCATCCATACGCATTACTTCCTGACAACTCATCGCCGGAGAGACGATGAGTTGCAGGATTTCATATGATCAGTCGAGAGCTAACTCAGGTTTATTCGCCATGCGACTGCAATAGTTCTGGTAAATCGCCATCGCTAACAGCGAGAAGAAGACAGGGCCGCCAATCATCCACAATGTGCTGTCCCAGTCTCCGGCTTCAACCACAGGTTGAATGATGGTGAAGACGTTCGCAAATGTCACCACCAGTACGACAACCACTGTCGCAATCATTGCCGACAAATGCGTTTTGAAAATCACAAACGGTCTGTCGAGATCCTGACGTGCTTTAAAGAACGGGAAAGCCAGCGCGAGGAACAGGTAAGGAAGCGTCATAGACACGTTCGCCATCAGCGTCAGCTTGTTAAAGAACGCCGATGCGGTACCGCCACCAAACGAAACCAGCAGGATGAAGACAGTAACCAACCCGCACTGCATCCACATGGCGATAGAAGGCATCCCCATCGCATTCAGGCGCGTCATCGGTTCCGGCCACAACGCTTTCGGCGTCCCCTGGATGATGGCTTTCAGCGGTGAATAGCAAAGCGTAAAGAACGCCCCGGTATAAGCGAGGAACATCGAAAGTCCGGTAATACGCGCAAACCATACACCCAGCGACAATGACGCTTCAGGTGACAAATGCAGTGCGTTACCCAGCGTCACCCCGAGGCTCTTCATCAGCACATAGGTAATATTGCCGAGGTTAACGGAACCATTACTTAATACCTGCTGCCAGTTTGTGCTGACACCCCATAAAAATATTGCCAGCGAATAACCGATTGAAATAACAATAGCGGCAAAAACAATACCTTTGGCAAAGTTCTTTTCTGGATTTTCCGTTTTATCGACCAGACCACCAACCGCTTCAATTCCGCCATAGGCAAAAATAGCAAATACCACAAACGATAGCATTGCCAGACCGGACTGATAACCTGGGTTCGGTGATGCAAGGAAATTAATATCCTGCGCGAAATGCCCACCATTTAATAACAAAATAGTAATGCTTACTAACAGCAATACTAAATTCAGACACATTACTGCAATACCGCCCACCGCAGTAATGCGGGCAATTTTATTAATCCCCTTTGAAGCAACGACGGTGACCAGAATCATCCATGCCACTGCCAGCAGACCAACCACCTGCGTAGGCTCCAGTCCAGCAATACGCCAGTGCTGGGTCATGTCGCTACCATAGAGGAATGTTGAGAACGGTACCCAAACTTTCGCGGAGGTACTCACCATCCAGATGATATAAGAGGAAAACCACATAAACGTACCAATGAAGGCAAAACGTGGTCCGACACTATTATTCATCCAGGAATAGATACCACCTTCTTCTTTGCGATAGGCAGCTCCCATTTCAGCCATCATTAAGGCGAATGGAATAAAGAATAACAATGCAGAAAATATATAAAAGGGAATCGCACTATAACCCATTAAGTAATAAGCCGATGGGCTATTGGCAAATCCAAATACGGAAGTAAAGATCATCAATATGAGTCCTATCAGACTCATCTTTTTTATCGTGTGAGGCATGAAACCATCCTTCATTTCAGCGCGTGTATAAAACGCGCCCACTGAACTGCACTGCCCAACATTGAGCGGGCAGCGTAAAAACCAATACAGAATTGATACCTGGATGATATCAAATATCCAGTCTTAAATTGTGGCCTTTAACGGAAAAATGAAAACATATGCTACAGAATGGCGCTTATCACGCCATTCTTCGCTGTTAATTCAGTAATTTTTCAGAATTATGCCCGGTCAACGCTAAAGGCGATGACTTCAGCCAGTGTCTCCGCGCCCAGCGCCAACATCACCAGACGATCAACACCTAATGCCACGCCGGAACAGTCAGGCATACCGACTTTCAAGGCTTCAATCAGATTCTGGTCAATGGGGTGCTGCGGCAAACCGCGCGCCGCGCGCTTATGGTTATCTTGTTCAAAGCGTTGTTGCTGCTCACGGGCATCCGTCAATTCATGGAAACCATTCGCCAGCTCAATACCTTTATAATAAACCTCAAAGCGTTCAGCGACCCGATGATCTTCGGTACTGATTTGCGCCAGTGATGCCTGGCTGGCTGGAAAGTGGTACACAAAGGTCGGTTTTTCTTTGCCAATATTTGGCTCTACGCCAAAGGTAAACAGCAATTGTAGCAGCGTGTCGCGGTCTTCTTCGGTATCAGCAACATTGCTCAAATCCAGTTTCGCTGCGACTTCCCGCAGTTGCGTTTTGTCGGCAGAGAGCGGGTCAATTTCCAGATAACGCAAGAAAGCTTGTTGATAAGAAAGGCTTTCTGCTGCCGGGCAGTCCAGCACCTGTTGTAAGAGATCGTCCACCTCGTTCATCAACCGGTACATATCATAGTGCGGTCGATACCACTCCAGCATAGTGAACTCAGGGTTGTGATAACGCCCCATCTCTTCATTACGGAAGCTGCGGCACAGCTGGAATACCGGCCCACAACCGGCAACCAGCAGGCGTTTCATATGGTATTCCGGGCTGGTCATTAACCAGAGATTCATCCCCTGCGAATGCCCGGGGCCAACGAAACGTGTCTCAAACGGGACCAAATGAATATCGGTTACCGTCGCCTGGCTCATACAAGGCGTCTCCACCTCCAGCACTCCACGATCGGCAAAGAAACGACGGATCTCCGCCATAATCGCCGCGCGTTTTAATAAGTTAGGAATGGATGCGCTCGGCTGCCAGGATGCCGTTTCGCTCATAGTTAAATCTCCAGATTTTGACAAGGGCACGAAGTCTACTCGCAACGCGACGGAGAGACAAATTTTACGCAGGAATCAAACAGCGGTGGGCAGTGACTAAAAAAAGCACGATCTGATGGTTTAGTAATTAAATTAATCATCTTCAGTGATAATTTAGCCCTCTTGCGCACTAAAAAAATCGATCTCGTCAAATTTCAGACTTATCCATCAGACTATACTGTTGTACCTATAAAGGAGCAGTGGAATAGCGTTCGCAGACCGTAACTTTCAGGCACTTACCCTGAAGTACGGGGCTGTGGGATAAAAACAATCTGGAGGAATGTCGTGCAAACCTTTCAAGCCGATCTTGCCATTGTAGGCGCCGGTGGCGCGGGATTACGTGCTGCAATTGCTGCCGCGCAGGCAAATCCAAATGCAAAAATCGCACTAATCTCAAAAGTATACCCGATGCGTAGCCATACCGTTGCTGCAGAAGGGGGCTCCGCCGCTGTCGCGCAGGATCATGACAGCTTCGAATATCACTTTCACGATACAGTAGCGGGTGGCGACTGGTTGTGTGAGCAGGATGTCGTGGATTATTTCGTCCACCACTGCCCAACCGAAATGACCCAACTGGAACTGTGGGGGTGCCCATGGAGCCGTCGCCCGGATGGTAGCGTCAACGTACGTCGCTTCGGCGGCATGAAAATCGAGCGCACCTGGTTCGCCGCCGATAAGACCGGCTTCCATATGCTGCACACGCTGTTCCAGACCTCTCTGCAATTCCCGCAGATCCAGCGTTTTGACGAACATTTCGTGCTGGATATTCTGGTTGATGATGGTCATGTTCGCGGCCTGGTAGCAATGAACATGATGGAAGGCACGCTGGTGCAGATCCGTGCTAACGCGGTCGTTATGGCTACTGGCGGTGCGGGTCGCGTTTATCGTTACAACACCAACGGCGGCATCGTTACCGGTGACGGTATGGGTATGGCGCTAAGCCACGGCGTTCCGCTGCGTGACATGGAATTCGTTCAGTATCACCCAACCGGTCTGCCAGGTTCCGGTATCCTGATGACCGAAGGCTGCCGCGGTGAAGGCGGTATTCTGGTCAACAAAAATGGCTACCGTTATCTGCAAGATTACGGCATGGGCCCGGAAACTCCGCTGGGCGAGCCGAAAAACAAATATATGGAACTGGGTCCACGCGACAAAGTTTCTCAGGCCTTCTGGCACGAATGGCGTAAAGGCAACACCATCTCCACGCCGCGTGGCGATGTGGTTTATCTCGACCTGCGTCACCTCGGCGAGAAAAAACTGCATGAACGTCTGCCGTTCATCTGCGAACTGGCGAAAGCGTACGTTGGCGTCGATCCGGTTAAAGAACCGATTCCGGTACGTCCGACCGCACACTACACCATGGGCGGTATCGAAACCGATCAGAACTGTGAAACCCGCATTAAAGGTCTGTTCGCCGTGGGTGAATGTTCCTCTGTTGGTCTGCACGGTGCAAACCGTCTGGGCTCCAACTCCCTGGCGGAACTGGTGGTCTTCGGCCGTCTGGCCGGTGAACAAGCGACAGAGCGTGCAGCAACTGCCGGTAATGGCAACGAAGCGGCAATTGAAGCGCAGGCAGCTGGCGTTGAACAACGTCTGAAAGATCTGGTTAACCAGGATGGCGGCGAAAACTGGGCGAAGATCCGCGACGAAATGGGTCTGGCTATGGAAGAAGGTTGCGGTATCTACCGTACGCCGGAACTGATGCAGAAAACCATCGACAAGCTGGCAGAGCTGCAGGAACGCTTCAAGCGCGTGCGCATCACCGACACCTCCAGCGTGTTCAACACCGACCTGCTCTACACCATTGAACTGGGCCACGGTCTGAACGTTGCTGAATGTATGGCGCACTCCGCAATGGCACGTAAAGAGTCCCGCGGCGCACACCAGCGTCTGGACGAAGGTTGCACCGAGCGTGACGACGTCAACTTCCTCAAACACACCCTCGCCTTCCGCGATGCTGATGGCACGACTCGCCTGGAGTACAGCGACGTGAAGATTACTACGCTGCCGCCAGCTAAACGCGTTTACGGTGGCGAAGCGGATGCAGCCGATAAGGCGGAAGCAGCCAATAAGAAGGAGAAGGCGAATGGCTGAGATGAAAAACCTGAAAATTGAGGTGGTGCGCTATAACCCGGAAGTCGATACCGCACCGCATAGCGCATTCTATGAAGTGCCTTATGACGCAACTACCTCATTACTGGATGCGCTGGGCTACATCAAAGACAACCTGGCACCGGACCTGAGTTACCGCTGGTCCTGCCGTATGGCGATTTGTGGTTCCTGCGGCATGATGGTTAACAACGTGCCAAAACTGGCATGTAAAACCTTCCTGCGTGATTACACCGACGGTATGAAGGTTGAAGCGTTAGCTAACTTCCCGATTGAACGCGATCTGGTGGTCGATATGACCCACTTCATCGAAAGTCTGGAAGCGATCAAACCGTACATCATCGGCAACTCCCGCACCGCGGATCAGGGTACTAACATCCAGACCCCGGCGCAGATGGCAAAGTATCACCAGTTCTCCGGTTGCATCAACTGTGGTCTGTGCTACGCCGCGTGCCCGCAGTTTGGCCTGAACCCAGAGTTCATCGGTCCGGCTGCCATTACGCTGGCGCATCGTTATAACGAAGATAGCCGCGACCACGGTAAGAAGGAGCGTATGGCGCAGTTGAACAGCCAGAACGGCGTATGGAGCTGTACTTTCGTGGGCTATTGCTCCGAAGTCTGCCCGAAACACGTCGATCCGGCTGCGGCCATTCAGCAGGGCAAAGTAGAAAGTTCGAAAGACTTTCTTATCGCGACCCTGAAACCACGCTAAGGAGTGCAACATGACGACTAAACGTAAACCGTATGTACGGCCAATGACGTCCACCTGGTGGAAAAAATTGCCGTTTTATCGCTTTTACATGCTGCGCGAAGGCACGGCGGTTCCGGCTGTGTGGTTCAGCATTGAACTGATTTTCGGGCTGTTTGCCCTGAAAAATGGCCCGGAAGCCTGGGCGGGATTCGTCGACTTTTTACAAAACCCGGTTATCGTGATCATTAACCTGATCACTCTGGCGGCAGCTCTGCTGCATACCAAAACCTGGTTTGAACTGGCACCGAAAGCAGCCAATATCATTGTAAAAGACGAAAAAATGGGACCAGAGCCAATTATCAAAAGTCTCTGGGCGGTAACTGTGGTTGCCACCATCGTAATCCTGTTTGTTGCCCTGTACTGGTAAGGAGCCTGAGATGATTAATCCAAATCCAAAGCGTTCTGACGAACCGGTATTCTGGGGCCTCTTCGGGGCCGGTGGTATGTGGAGCGCAATTATTGCGCCGGTGATGATCCTGCTGGTGGGTATTCTGCTGCCACTGGGGCTGTTTCCGGGTGATGCGCTGAGCTACGAGCGCGTTCTGGCGTTCGCGCAGAGCTTCATTGGTCGCGTATTCCTGTTCCTGATGATCGTTCTGCCGCTGTGGTGTGGTTTACACCGTATGCACCACGCGATGCACGATCTGAAAATTCACGTGCCTGCGGGCAAATGGGTTTTCTACGGTCTGGCTGCTATCCTGACAGTTGTCACGCTGATTGGTATCGTTACAATCTAACGTATCGCCAATGTAAATCCGGCCCGCCTATGGCGGGCCGTTTTGTATGGAAACCAGACCTTATGTTCAAAACGACGCTCTGCGCCTTATTAATTACCGCCTCTTGCTCCACATTTGCTGCCCCTCAACAAATCAACGATATTGTGCATCGCACAATTACCCCGCTTATAGAGCAACAAAAGATCCCCGGTATGGCGGTGGCGGTAATTTATCAGGGTAAACCTTATTACTTTACCTGGGGCTATGCGGACATCGCCAAAAAGCAGCCCGTCACACAGCAAACGTTGTTTGAGTTAGGTTCGGTCAGCAAAACATTTACGGGCGTGCTTGGTGGCGACGCTATTGCTCGAGGGGAAATCAAGTTAAGCGATCCCACAACAAAATACTGGCCTGAACTTACCGCTAAACAGTGGAATGGGATCACACTATTACATCTCGCAACCTACACTACTGGCGGCCTGCCATTGCAGGTGCCGGATGAGGTGAAATCCTCAAGCGACTTGCTGCGCTTCTATCAAAACTGGCAGCCTGCATGGGCGCCAGGAACACAACGTCTGTATGCCAACTCCAGTATCGGTTTGTTCGGCGCACTGGCTGTGAAGCCGTCTGGTTTGAGTTTTGAGCAGGCGATGCAAACACGTGTCTTCCAGCCACTCAAACTCAACCATACGTGGATTAATGTACCGCCCGCAGAAGAAAAGAATTACGCCTGGGGATATCGCGAAGGCAAGGCAGTTCATGTTTCGCCAGGGGCGTTAGATGCTGAAACTTATGGTGTGAAGTCGACCATTGAAGATATGGCCTGCTGGGTACGAAGCAATATGAATCACCGTGATATCAACGACAAAACACTTCAACAAGGGATACAACTGGCACAATCTCGCTACTGGCAAACCGGCGATATGTATCAGGGTCTGGGCTGGGAAATGCTGGACTGGCCGGTAAATCCTGACATCATCGTTAACGGCAGTGACAATAAAATTGCACTGGCAGCACGCCCCGTAAAAGCGATTACGCCCCCAACTCCTGCAGTACGCGCATCATGGGTGCATATAACGGGGGCGACCGGCGGATTTGGTAGCTATGTCGCGTTTATTCCAGAAAAAGAGCTGGGTATCGTGATGCTGGCTAACAAAAACTATCCCAATCCAGCGAGAGTCGCCGCCGCCTGGCAGATTCTCAACGCTCTACAGTAAAATTTCATCGGGTCCGAATTTTCGGACCTTTTCTGCGCTTTTCCTTGCTGTCATCTACACTTAGAAAAAAACCAGTAAGGAAACATTTATGCGCCTGCTCCCTCTCGTTGCCGCAGCGACAGCTGCATTTCTGGTCGTTGCCTGCAGTTCTCCTACGCCGCCGCGTGGCGTAACAGTAGTGAATAATTTCGACGCCAAACGTTATCTCGGTACCTGGTATGAGATTGCCCGTTTTGATCACCGTTTTGAACGTGGACTGGAAAAAGTCACCGCAACATACAGCCTGCGTGATGACGGCGGCCTGAATGTCATTAATAAAGGCTATAACCCTGACAGAGGAATGTGGCAGCAGAGTGAAGGGAAAGCGTACTTTACCGGCGCACCAACTCGCGCTGCGCTGAAAGTGTCATTCTTTGGTCCTTTCTATGGCGGTTATAACGTTATTGCACTCGATCGGGAATACCGCCATGCGCTGGTTTGCGGCCCGGACCGCGACTACCTGTGGATACTCTCCCGCACGCCAACCATTTCTGACGAAGTGAAACAGGAGATGCTGGCAGTCGCGACCCGGGAAGGGTTTGATGTCAGTAAGTTTATTTGGGTACAGCAGCCCGGTAGTTAGTGAGTGCTGAGTTTCAGACCAATAATCCCCAATACGATTAACGCCAGACTCGCCAGGCGCATCGGGTTAGCGGACTCACCGAGCAGCACAATGCCGGTGATGGCCGCGCCGACTGCGCCAATACCCGTCCACACGGCATAAGCCGTCCCTACCGGTAACGATTTCATCGCCCAGGCAAGTAGCGCCATACTGACTATCATCGCCGTCACAGTAATAACACTTGGCGTCAAACGACTAAAGCCGTGGGTATATTTCAGGCCAACGGCCCATACCACTTCCAGCAGACCAGCAATAACTAAGATAATCCAGGACATATCAGGCTCCGGAGAATTGGGGCCGTCCCCGGTGAAAAGAGGCGTTTGCAGGTCGTCCTGCAAAGCTGATGGTTGAACGGATATTTTGCCAGGTGGCAGGGGAATTTCAACTATTACCTTTGTGACTATCGCAAAAAAACAAACGGCACGACATAACTGTCGTACCGTTATTGCTTATTGCTGCGCTTTCGTTGCTGCACCAGAAATCGCGTTACCGCCATCAGAAATGTCTTCACCAACGCCACGCGTGGTGTTGCAGGCAGTTAATACTGTTGAAAGCACCAGAACAGAAAAGATCGCTGCAATTGTCTTCTTCACCATAACGTCTTCCTTTTAGGTAATGTTATTTATGTTTGCCTATAGCAAATTAATAATAGACAACATCGCCAAAAATGATGGAAATCTGATGATTTTTCGGAAGAGAAGAAAAATTAGCTGGCAGCGCGAGAGATGGAGTTGCCGAGATGTTTGATGTCTTCGCCGAAACCGCGAGCGGTGTTACAGCCCGTGAGCAGCGTGCTGGCAAGCAAAACAAGAACGATAAGGCGTTTCATCATCTCTGACCTGAATAAGTGATGGTGCAGCCTGCAGGCCGCACCACAACCGCATTACTTCACGCGAGAGACGTATTCACCAGAGCGGGTATCCACTTTGATGACTTCGCCGATTTGTACGAACAGCGGAACTTTAACCACAGCGCCAGTAGACAGGGTAGCCGGTTTGCCGCCAGTACCTGCGGTATCACCTTTCAGGCCCGGATCGGTATCAACGATTTCCAGTTCAACGAAGTTCGGCGGAGTAACGGAGATCGGCTGACCATTCCACAGAGTTACGATACACTCTGCCTGATCCAGCAGCCATTTAGCGTTGTCGCCAATTGCTTTTGCATCAGCAGACAGCTGCTCGAAAGTTTCGTTGTTCATGAAGTGCCAGAACTCACCGTCGTTGTACAGGTAAGTCAGGTTCATATCGACAACATCAGCGCCTTCAGCGGAATCAGTAGATTTGAAGGTTTTTTCTACGCGAGTACCGGTCAGCAGACGACGCAGTTTAACGCGAGCAAATGCCTGGCCTTTACCCGGTTTTACGAATTCACTCGCTTCAACCGCGTAAGGTTCGCCGTCTAACATGATTTTAAGACCAGCACGAAAATCGTTGCTATAGTACGTTGCCATAAGGCCCTCTGAAATTTGTTAATTGGTAGCTAAGCCACAAAATGGCGCATATTGTAACCCTAAATACCCCATCCAGAGAAGATTGGTTAACGCAACTTGCCGATGTTGTGACCGATCCTGATGAACTTCTGCGTCTTTTGAATATAGACGCGGACGAAAAACTGTTGGCCGGACGCAGCGCCAAAAAGCTGTTTGCCCTGCGTGTGCCCCGCTCATTTATCGATCGCATGGAGAAAGGCAATCCGGACGATCCTCTTTTGCGTCAGGTACTTACCTCGCAAGATGAGTTTGTCGTCGCGTCCGGATTCTCCACCGACCCGCTGGAAGAACAGCACAGCGTAGTGC
>NZ_CAOLGM010000041.1:0-31725 GCF_948475835.1 uncultured Escherichia sp.
GAGCGACCATGATTGATACCACCCTGCCATTAACTGATATCCATCGCCACCTTGATGGCAACATTCGTCCCCAGACCATTCTTGAACTTGGCCGCCAGTATAATATCTCGCTTCCTGCACAATCCCTGGAAACACTGATTCCCCACGTTCAGGTCATTGCCAACGAACCCGATCTGGTGAGCTTTCTGACCAAACTTGACTGGGGCGTTAAAGTTCTCGCCTCTCTTGATGCCTGTCGCCGCGTGGCATTTGAAAACATTGAAGATGCAGCCCGTCACGGCCTGCACTATGTCGAGCTGCGTTTTTCACCAGGCTACATGGCAATGGCACATCAGCTGCCTGTAGCGGGTGTTGTCGAAGCGGTGATCGATGGCGTACGTGAAGGTTGCCGCACCTTTGGTGTGCAGGCGAAGCTTATCGGCATTATGAGCCGGACCTTCGGCGAAGCCGCCTGTCAGCAAGAGCTGGAGGCCTTTTTAGCCCACCGTGACCAGATTACCGCACTTGATTTAGCCGGTGATGAACTTGGTTTCCCGGGAAGTCTGTTCCTTTCTCACTTCAACCGCGCGCGTGATGCGGGCTGGCATATTACCGTCCATGCAGGCGAAGCTGCCGGGCCGGAAAGCATCTGGCAGGCGATTCGTGAACTGGGTGCGGAGCGTATTGGACATGGCGTAAAAGCCATTGAAGATCGGGCGCTGATGGATTTTCTCGCCGAGCAACAAATTGGTATTGAATCCTGTCTGACCTCCAATATTCAGACCAGCACCGTAGCAGAGCTGGCTGCACATCCGCTGAAAACGTTCCTTGAGCATGGCATTCGTGCCAGCATTAACACTGACGATCCCGGCGTACAGGGAGTGGATATCATTCACGAATATACCGTTGCCGCGCCAGCTGCTGGGTTATCCCGCGAGCAAATCCGCCAGGCACAGATTAATGGTCTGGAAATGGCTTTCCTCAGCGCTGAGGAAAAACGCGCACTGCGAGAAAAAGTCGCCGCGAAGTAACAAAATGGATGGTGCAAATTGCACCATCCATTTTTCATGCAAGGCACAAAGTCGCGCGATGTTTGGCGGATTCGATGCCCAGCTCAATCAACTCCATTACCTGGATTGCCTGGCTTGCCGGAACCGGATTTTCACCATCGCCATTTAACGCATCACGAATAGCCGCATAGTAAGCCGGATAATTCCCAGGCACCGTCAACAGCGTTTCTTCGACACGTTCCTCACCTTCCACGCGGGTAAGTACGCCATCACGCATATCGTAGCCCCAGTCTTCCTGCGGTAGACGCTCGCCATTTTTCAGACGTTCTTCCTGTGGATCGAGGCCATATTTCACATAACTGCCTCGGGATCCATGCACGATATACCGTGCTGACTCAGCAGCTGCCAGCATGGTACCGTGTAAAATGACTCGCCGCTGTGGATAGGACAAGATGGCGTGGAAATAATCGGTCGACTGCGCTCCGGGCCGTAACTGTGCCAAATCTACCGTCATGCTGACCGGTAAACCAAAAAGCGTAATGGCCTGATCAAGAAGATGTGGTGCTAAATCGTACCAGATACCGCTGCCTGGGCCGCCCTGTTCACGCCAACGATCGCGCACCTGCGGACGGAAGCGGTCAAAATGAGACTCAAAGTAAGCAACTTCACCCAGCACGCCTTCCGCGAGTAAACCTTTTAGCGTCAAGAAATCGCTATCCCAGCGACGGTTATGGAATACAGACAGCACACGCCCCAGGCTTTTTGCCAGCGCATCCAGCTCTCGCGCTTGTGACAGTGTCACGGTAAAGGGTTTATCAACGACCACATGTTTACCCGCCTCAAGCGCCGCTTTGGCTAACGGGAAATGGGTATCGTTGGGTGTAGGAATGACAATCAGGTCTATGTTGGGATCGTTAAACAGATGCTTCGGCTCAGAGACAACCGTAACCGTTGGCCAGTCGGCTTTTACTTTTGTTTCATCACTGCTGGAGATTACCGCCAGTTCCAGCCCGGGCGTGCCCGCAATCAGGGGCGCATGGAAGGTTTTGCTCGCATAACCATACCCAATCAACCCAACACGGATGTTGTCGCTCATGTCATTGCCTCTCATTGAAGTATGATGGCTATTTGACACTATCCTTTACCCACGCTCAACAGTTTAATAACCTGCCAGCAATAAGGGATGTTGTTTAACTTAAGTCAAAAAAATAGCGAATTTTCCAACGACAAAAGCTAAATATCGCAAAAACCTCAGTAAAAATCTTGCTGGAGCTATTATTGCTAAGTAACATTTACCCCCTGAAGTTAATGGATCAATCAAGAGAGATGTGGGCTGTAATGAATCGTCTTATTGAATTAACAGGTTGGATCGTTCTTGTCGTTTCAGTCATTCTTCTTGGCGTGGCGAGTCACATTGACAACTATCAGCCACCTGAACAGAGTGCTTCGGTACAACACAAGTAAGCTCTGCACTTGTGGAGCGACATGCTGCCCGTCCGGGTGCATGTTTTCACTTGTCGGATATTAAACCAGGAATTTATTATCTTGTTCGATGTTGTTGGTGATTGTCAGGGATAGTAAAGCGCGTTACTCTTTTCAGAGCAGTTTTTCATCCCTGAATATTTGCCATCAGCGCATTCTTATTATTGTAATAACACAAGCGTTCACTTTTGGTGAAATTTTATCATCACTAATAATACCTACCCCTTTGGTATTAATTATTTTATGGACCTTTTATGACTGTTCAGGACTACTTATTAAAATTTCGCAAAATCAGTTCACTCGAAAGTCTGGAAAAACTCTACGACCATCTTAATTACACCCTGACGGACGATCAGGAACTGATCAATATGTATCGTGCTGCCGATCACCGTCGCGCAGAGCTGGTTTCTGGCGGGCGTTTGTTTGACCTCGGCCAGGTACCGAAGTCCGTCTGGCACTATGTCCAATAAAGAAAGTAGCGATCGGTTATAAAAGCCTTATAATAACGCCCCTAAAATTAGATTTGCCTGTTTGCGTCGCTATTCTGGAGAACCTATGACCACCACAACGCCACAACGTATTGGAGGCTGGTTGCTTGGCCCGTTGGCCTGGCTTTTAGTCGCTCTGTTGAGTACGACGCTGGCGTTGTTGCTGTATACCGCTGCGTTATCTTCTCCGCAAACATTTCAAACGCTCGGCGGACAAGCACTGACGACACAAATCTTATGGGGCGTTTCTTTTATTACCGCTATCGCCATGTGGTATTACACACTGTGGTTGACCATCGCTTTCTTTAAACGTCGGCGTTGTGTTCCTAAACACTATATTATCTGGCTGCTTATTTCCGTATTGCTGGCAGTAAAAGCATTCGCTTTTTCACCCGTGGAAGATGGCATAGCCGTTCGCCAGTTGCTGTTTACTTTGTTGGCAACCGCATTGATCGTCCCCTATTTCAAACGCTCGTCGCGGGTAAAAGCGACGTTTGTGAATCCGTAATAACCTTACAGTTAACCTGTTGTCGCCTGCTCTGGATTAACGGATAATAGGCGGCTTTTTTATTTCAGGCCGAAAAATGACTGACTACCTGTTACTGTTTGTCGGAACTGTACTGGTCAATAACTTTGTACTGGTCAAGTTTCTCGGTCTCTGTCCGTTTATGGGGGTTTCCAAAAAACTGGAAACCGCGATGGGCATGGGGCTGGCAACAACGTTTGTGATGACGCTGGCGTCTATTTGCGCCTGGCTTATCGATACGTGGATTTTGATCCCACTTAATCTGATTTACCTGCGCACCCTGGCATTTATTCTGGTGATTGCTGTGGTCGTGCAGTTCACCGAGATGGTGGTGCGCAAAACCAGCCCGGTGCTTTACCGTCTGCTGGGGATTTTTTTGCCGCTTATCACCACCAACTGTGCAGTGCTCGGCGTGGCGTTGCTGAATATCAATCTCGGGCACAATTTCTTGCAGTCGGCGCTGTACGGTTTTTCCGCCGCTATCGGTTTCTCGCTGGTGATGGTGCTCTTCGCCGCCATCCGCGAACGCCTTGCTGTGGCTGATGTCCCGGCACCTTTTCGCGGTAATGCCATTGCGTTAATTACCGCAGGTCTTATGTCTCTGGCCTTTATGGGCTTTAGTGGTTTGGTGAAGTTGTAATGAATGCTATCTGGATTGCCGTTGCCGCCGTGAGCCTGCTGGGCCTGGCGTTTGGCGCCATTCTGGGTTATGCCTCCCGCCGTTTTGCGGTGGAAGACGATCCGGTCGTTGAGAAAATTGACGAAATCTTACCGCAGAGCCAGTGTGGTCAGTGCGGTTATCCCGGCTGTCGCCCCTACGCGGAAGCCATCAGCTGTAACGGTGAAAAAATCAACCGTTGCGCCCCAGGTGGCGAAGCTGTGATGCTAAAAATTGCCGAGTTGCTTAATGTCGAGCCGCAGCCGCTGGATGGCGAAGCGCAAGAGATAACGCCTGCGCGGATGGTGGCGGTTATTGATGAAAATAACTGTATTGGCTGCACTAAATGTATTCAGGCGTGTCCGGTAGACGCCATCGTTGGCGCTACCCGTGCCATGCATACGGTAATGAGTGATCTCTGTACGGGCTGCAATTTATGTGTTGATCCGTGCCCGACGCACTGCATCTCGTTGCAACCGGTCGCAGAAACACCTGACTCCTGGAAATGGGATCTGAACACCATTCCCGTGCGTATCATTCCCGTGGAACACCATGCTTAAGTTATTCTCTGCATTCAGAAAAAATAAAATCTGGGATTTCAACGGCGGCATCCATCCACCGGAGATGAAAACCCAGTCCAACGGTACACCCCTGCGCCAGGTACCACTGGCGCAGCGTTTTGTTATTCCACTGAAACAGCATATTGGCGCTGAAGGTGAGTTGTGCGTTAGCGTCGGCGATAAAGTATTGCGCGGCCAGCCGCTTACCCGTGGTCGCGGCAAAATGCTGCCTGTTCACGCGCCCACCTCGGGTACCGTTACGGCTATTGCGCCCCACTCTACGGCTCATCCTTCAGCTTTAGCTGAATTAAGCGTGATTATTGATGCCGATGGTGAAGACTGCTGGATCCCGCGCGACGGCTGGGCCGATTATCGCACTCGCAGTCGCGAAGAGTTAATCGAGCGCATACATCAGTTTGGTGTTGCCGGGCTGGGCGGTGCAGGATTCCCGACAGGCGTTAAATTGCAGGGTGGCGGAGATAAGATTGAAACGTTGATTATCAACGCGGCTGAGTGCGAGCCGTACATTACCGCCGATGACCGTTTGATGCAGGATTGCGCGGCTCAGGTCGTAGAGGGTATTCGCATTCTTGCGCATATTCTGCAGCCACGCGAAATTCTTATCGGCATTGAAGATAACAAACCGCAGGCGATTTCCATGCTGCGCGCGGTGCTGGCGGACTCTAACGATATTTCTCTGCGGGTGATTCCAACCAAATATCCTTCTGGCGGTGCTAAACAATTAACCTACATTCTGACCGGGAAGCAGGTTCCACATGGCGGGCGTTCATCCGATATCGGCGTATTAATGCAAAACGTCGGCACTGCTTATGCAGTGAAACGTGCCGTTATTGATGGCGAGCCGATTACCGAGCGTGTTGTAACCCTGACTGGCGAAGCAATCGCTCGCCCGGGCAACGTCTGGGCACGGCTGGGGACGCCAGTGCGTCATTTATTGAATGATGCCGGATTCTGCCCCTCTGCCGATCAAATGGTGATTATGGGTGGCCCGCTAATGGGCTTTACCTTGCCATGGCTGGATGTCCCGGTCGTAAAGATTACCAACTGTCTGTTGGCTCCCTCTGCCAATGAACTTGGCGAACCACAGGAAGAACAAAGCTGCATCCGGTGTAGCGCCTGTGCTGACGCCTGCCCTGCGGATCTTTTGCCGCAACAGTTGTACTGGTTCAGCAAAGGTCAGCAACACGATAAAGCTACCACGCATAACATTGCTGATTGCATTGAATGTGGGGCTTGCGCGTGGGTTTGCCCGAGCAATATTCCCCTGGTGCAATATTTCCGTCAGGAAAAAGCTGAAATTGCGGCTATTCGTCAGGAAGAAAAGCGCGCCGCAGAAGCCAAAGCGCGTTTCGAAGCGCGCCAGGCTCGTCTGGAGCGCGAAAAAGCGGCTCGCCTTGAACGACATAAGAGCGCAGCCGTTCAACCTGCAGCCAAAGATAAAGATGCGATTGCTGCCGCTCTGGCGCGGGTGAAAGAGAAACAGGCCCAGGCTACACAGCCTATTGTGATTAAAGCGGGCGAACGCCCGGATAACAGTGCAATTATTGCAGCACGGGAAGCCCGTAAAGCGCAAGCCAGAGCGAAACAGGCAGAACTGCAGCAAACTAACGACGCAGCAACCGTTGCTGATCCACGTAAAACTGCCGTTGAAGCAGCTATCGCCCGCGCCAAAGCGCGCAAGCTGGAACAGCAACAGGCTAATGCGGAACCAGAAGAACAGGTCGATCCGCGCAAAGCCGCCGTCGAAGCCGCTATTGCCCGTGCCAAAGCGCGCAAGCTGGAACAGCAACAGACTAACGCAGAACCAGAAGAACAGGTTGATCCGCGCAAAGCGGCAGTTGCCGCGGCTATTGCCCGCGCTCAGGCCAAAAAAGCCGCCCAGCAGAAGGTTGTAAACGAGGACTAAATGGTATTCAGAATAGCTAGCTCCCCTTATATCCATAACCAGCGCCAGACATCGCGCATTATGCTGTTGGTGTTGCTCGCAGCCGTGCCAGGAATCGCAGCGCAACTGTGGTTTTTTGGTTGGGGTACTCTCGTTCAGATCCTGTTGGCATCGGTTAGTGCTCTGTTAGCCGAAGCTCTCGTACTCAAACTACGCAAGCAGTCGGTAGCCGCAACGTTGAAAGATAACTCAGCATTGCTGACAGGCTTATTGCTGGCGGTAAGTATTCCCCCCCTCGCGCCATGGTGGATGGTCGTGCTGGGTACGGTGTTTGCGGTGATCATCGCTAAACAGTTGTATGGCGGTCTGGGGCAAAACCCGTTTAATCCAGCAATGATTGGTTATGTGGTCTTACTGATCTCCTTCCCGGTGCAGATGACCAGCTGGTTACCGCCACATGAAATTGCGGTCAACATCCCTGGTTTTATCGACGCCATACAGGTTATTTTCAGCGGGCATACCGCCAGTGGTGGTGATATGAACACACTACGCTTAGGTATTGATGGCATTAGTCAGGCGACACCGCTGGATACATTTAAAACCTCTGTCCGTGCCGGTCATTCGGTTGAACAGATTATGCAATATCCGATCTACAGCGGTATTCTGGCGGGCGCTGGTTGGCAATGGGTAAATCTCGCCTGGCTGGCTGGCGGCCTGTGGTTGCTATGGCAGAAAGCGATTCGCTGGCATATTCCCCTCAGCTTCTTAGTAACGCTGGCGTTATGCGCAACGTTGGGCTGGTTGTTCTCACCAGAAACACTGGCAGCACCGCAAATTCATCTGCTGTCTGGTGCGACCATGCTCGGCGCATTCTTTATTTTGACTGACCCGGTTACCGCTTCTACGACCAATCGTGGTCGTCTTATTTTCGGCGCGCTTGCGGGCTTATTAGTCTGGTTGATCCGCAGTTTCGGCGGCTATCCTGACGGCGTGGCTTTTGCCGTCCTGCTGGCGAACATCACGGTTCCTCTGATCGATTACTACACGCGTCCGCGCGTCTACGGCCATCGCAAAGGGTAAACCATGCTGAAAACTATCCGAAAACACGGCATTACGTTAGCGCTATTTGCAGCGGGTTCAACAGGGTTAACTGCGGCCATCAACCAGATGACCAAAACGACGATTGCTGAACAGGCCAGTCTGCAACAAAAGGCATTATTTGATCAGGTGCTGCCAGCCGAACGCTATAACAATGCGCTGGCACAGAGTTGCTATCTGGTAACTGCGCCAGAGTTAGGTAAAGGTGAGCATCGGGTTTACATCGCCAAACAGGATGACAAACCGGTAGCCGCCGTTCTGGAAGCAACCGCGCCAGATGGCTATTCCGGTGCGATTCAGCTGCTGGTGGGAGCCGATTTTAACGGCACGGTACTTGGCACGCGCGTGACAGAGCACCACGAAACGCCAGGGCTTGGCGATAAAATCGAACTGCGCCTTTCTGACTGGATCACCCATTTTGCGGGTAAAAAAATCAGTGGTGCAGATGATGCGCACTGGGCGGTGAAGAAAGATGGTGGTGATTTCGACCAGTTCACCGGCGCGACGATTACTCCCCGCGCGGTGGTTAATGCGGTAAAACGCGCCGGATTGTACGCTCAGACGTTACCGGCACAACTTTCTCAACTTCCTGCCTGTGGAGAATAAAGCGTGAGCGAAATTAAAGACGTTATTGTTCAGGGGTTGTGGAAAAACAACTCTGCGCTGGTCCAGTTGCTCGGCCTTTGTCCTCTGTTGGCGGTCACGTCCACTGCCACTAACGCTCTGGGTTTAGGACTTGCGACTACGCTGGTACTGACGCTGACCAACCTGACCATTTCGACGCTGCGTCACTGGACGCCAGCCGAGATCCGCATTCCCATTTACGTGATGATCATCGCCTCGGTGGTCAGCGCTGTACAGATGCTGATCAACGCCTACGCCTTTGGCCTGTATCAATCATTAGGGATTTTTATTCCGCTGATTGTCACTAACTGTATCGTTGTGGGCCGCGCTGAAGCCTTCGCCGCCAAAAAAGGTCCGGCGCTTTCGGCACTGGACGGCTTTTCAATTGGTATGGGCGCAACCTGCGCCATGTTCGTGCTGGGTTCACTACGCGAAATTATCGGCAATGGCACATTGTTTGACGGTGCAGATGCGCTGTTAGGTAGCTGGGCAAAAGTATTACGCGTGGAAATTTTCCACACCGACTCCCCTTTCCTGCTGGCGATGCTGCCTCCAGGTGCATTTATTGGCCTGGGACTGATGCTGGCAGGAAAATACCTGATTGATGAAAGAATGAAAAAGCGCCGTGCTGAAGCAGCTGCAGAACGTGCATTGCCAAACGGTGAAACAGGGAATGTCTGATGAACAAAGCAAAACGCCTGGAGATCCTCACTCGCCTGCGTGAGAACAATCCTCATCCCACCACCGAGCTTAATTTCAGTTCGCCTTTTGAATTGCTGATTGCCGTACTGCTTTCCGCTCAGGCGACCGATGTCAGTGTTAATAAGGCGACGGCGAAACTCTACCCGGTGGCGAATACGCCTGCAGCGATGCTTGAACTGGGCGTTGAAGGGGTGAAAACCTATATCAAAACGATTGGGCTTTATAACAGCAAAGCAGAAAATATCATCAAAACCTGCCGTATCTTACTGGAGCAGCATAATGGCGAGGTTCCGGAAGATCGTGCTGCGCTTGAAGCCCTGCCCGGCGTAGGTCGTAAAACAGCCAACGTCGTATTAAACACTGCATTCGGCTGGCCGACTATTGCTGTCGACACGCACATTTTCCGCGTTTGTAATCGTACTCAATTTGCGCCGGGGAAAAACGTCGAACAGGTAGAAGAAAAGCTACTGAAAGTGGTTCCGGCAGAGTTTAAAGTCGACTGCCACCATTGGTTGATCCTGCACGGGCGTTATACCTGCATTGCCCGCAAGCCCCGCTGTGGCTCTTGTATTATTGAAGATCTTTGTGAATACAAAGAGAAAGTTGACATCTGAAGAAAAGGGGTAACACCGATTACCCCATTGATAACCTTTCTTTATCCTCTTTTAAAACATCTTTTTAACGTCAATGATGCCATTGCTTAGCGTTATCATCAGGTAATCCGTTTGCGGATAACCAAAAATGCAGGTTAATTGTTTTTTTAATAGCGAAATTTTCTATTCATTCGTGATCAAGATCACGATGCTGTCGCAATGTAAAAACATTGCAAGAATCAGGTTAAAATCATTTAAATTTACACACGCAACAAATATTGACCTACAAAACATTACACTGGCTATTTTTCAGAAACTGGACTATCTCACTAGTAAAAACGCTAAATAGCAGAACATATCGCCGTTAAGCCATCACCCCCCTCTCAGTGCAGTGAAAAAATCTGCCGTTACGTTTTTTGAAAAATTTAACGCTGGATAACATTTCCCGGAATGGTTGAATTCCCCGCCTCAGTTATATGTAACAGATTATTACAAAGGACTTGTCTGAAAGTGCAAGATAGTGAACATTACCTGCCGTTTCCCCTCCCACTATAACAATTGCGCGTATGTTTTTTAGACATAACGCGAGAAAGCACCCCCGTTAATATGGGATGTAAAAAAAGAGGTAAAAGTGTCCACTGCAAACCAAAAACCAACTGAAAGCGTCAGTTTGAACGCTTTCAAACAACCGAAGGCGTTCTATCTCATCTTCTCGATTGAGTTATGGGAACGTTTTGGTTATTACGGCCTACAAGGAATTATGGCTGTTTACCTGGTTAAACAACTGGGTATGTCTGAAGCGGATTCAATCACCCTTTTCTCTTCCTTTAGTGCCCTGGTTTATGGTCTGGTCGCTATCGGCGGCTGGTTAGGTGACAAGGTACTGGGTACTAAACGCGTAATTATGCTCGGCGCTATTGTGCTGGCGATTGGTTATGCTCTGGTTGCCTGGTCTGGTCACGACGCCGGTATCGTTTATATGGGTATGGCGGCTATTGCGGTCGGTAACGGCCTGTTTAAAGCTAACCCGTCTTCTCTGCTTTCTACATGCTATGAGAAAAACGACCCGCGTCTGGACGGTGCATTCACCATGTACTACATGTCCGTCAACATCGGCTCTTTCTTCTCTATGATTGCTACGCCGTGGCTGGCCGCGAAATACGGCTGGAGTGTTGCGTTTGCGTTGAGCGTTGTAGGCCTGCTGATCACTATCGTTAACTTCGCCTTCTGCCAACGCTGGGTTAAACAGTACGGTTCAAAACCAGACTTCGAGCCTATCAACTACCGTAACCTGCTGCTGACCATTATTGGTGTTGTGGCACTGATCGCTATCGCCACCTGGCTGCTGCACAATCAGGAAGTTGCGCGTATGGCGCTGGGCGTTGTTGCCTTCGGTATCGTGGTTATCTTCGGTAAAGAAGCCTTCGCGATGAAAGGTGCTGCGCGTCGTAAAATGATCGTTGCCTTCATCCTGATGCTCGAAGCCATTATCTTCTTCGTGCTGTACAGCCAGATGCCAACGTCACTGAACTTCTTTGCGATTCGTAACGTTGAGCACTCCATTCTGGGTCTGGCCGTAGAACCTGAGCAGTATCAGGCACTGAACCCGTTCTGGATCATCATCGGTAGTCCGATTCTGGCCGCTATCTATAACAAGATGGGCGATACCCTGCCGATGCCAACCAAGTTTGCAATCGGCATGGTGATGTGTTCTGGTGCGTTCCTGATTCTGCCGCTGGGTGCGAAATTCGCGTCTGACGCTGGTATCGTGTCTGTAAGCTGGCTGGTCGCAAGCTATGGCCTGCAGAGCATCGGGGAACTGATGATCTCTGGTCTGGGTCTGGCAATGGTTGCACAACTCGTTCCGCAGCGTCTGATGGGCTTCATTATGGGTAGCTGGTTCCTGACCACTGCCGGTGCAAACCTGATTGGTGGTTATGTTGCGGGTATGATGGCTGTGCCGGATAACGTTACCGACCCGCTGATGTCACTGGAAGTTTATGGTCGCGTATTCTTGCAGATTGGTGTCGCTACTGCCATTATTGCAGTACTGATGCTGCTGACCGCGCCTAAACTGCACCGTATGACGCAGGATGACGCTGCAGACAAAGCGGCGAAAGCTGCTGTAGCGTAAAATTCAGGGAAACTCTTTTACAAGCCGCTAACTTTTCGTTAGCGGCTTTTTTTTTGTTCAGCAACGCACTACCATACTTTAAACCACAGACAAAAGGAGTTACCGATGAAATTGTTCTACAAACCGGGTGCCTGCTCTCTCGCTTCCCATATCACCCTGCGTGAGAGCGGAAAGGATTTTACCCTCGTCAGTGTGGATTTAATGAAAAAACGTCTCGAAAACGGTGACGATTACTTTGCCGTTAACCCTAAGGGGCAGGTGCCTGCATTGCTGCTGGATGACGGTACTTTGCTGACGGAAGGCGTAGCGATTATGCAGTATCTTGCCGACAGCGTCCCCGACCGCCAGTTGCTGGCACCGGTAAACAGTATTTCCCGCTATAAAACCATCGAATGGCTGAATTACATCGCCACCGAGCTGCATAAAGGTTTCACACCTCTGTTTCGCCCTGATACACCGGAAGAGTACAAACCGACAGTTCGCGCGCAGCTGGAGAAGAAGCTGCAATATGTGAACGAGGCACTGAAGGATGAGCACTGGATCTGCGGGCAAAGATTTACAATTGCTGATGCCTATCTCTTTACGGTTCTGCGTTGGGCATACGCGGTGAAACTGAATCTGGAAGGGTTAGAGCACATTGCAGCATTTATGCAACGTATGGCTGAACGTCCGGAAGTACAAGACGCGCTGTCAGCGGAAGGCTTAAAGTAATATCCATCGGCCCACAGGTCGTTGTGGGCCGAAATGAGATATTTCAGAGCTTTGTTGCGCTGAAGTAATGTTCTGGTTTGGCAATACGATCCTGAGCAGCCACCACTTGCAGCTCATATTCCTGCATTGCTTTGGTGGTCACCATGATTTCGTAGACTGCAGCGGTCACATGTTCCAGCGCCTCCTGCAGCGTTGCCCCCTGAAGCAGTTTCACCAGCAGTAAACCGCTCGTCACATCACCAACACCTACCGGCTGGCGCATACCAAAATCCACCAGCGGACGGCTGATATGCCAGGCTTCATCGGCGGTGACCAGCAGCATTTCAAAACGGTCACGGCTGTAGCCAGCTCGCGCCAGGTGTTTAACCAACACAATTTGTGGCCCTTGCGCAATGAGTTCGCGCGCTGCCAGAACCGCTTCTTCGACGTTATTTACCGCATGCTCACAGAGTATTTCCAGCTCAACCAGATTCGGCGCAATGATATCGCTGGCAGGCAAACCGTGCCGCACATGAAACTCTGCGACACCCGGTGCAACGATACAGCCTTTTTCCGGATGACCCATTACCGGATCGCAAAAATATTTCGCCTGCGGATTCGCGGCTTTCACCTGACGGACGATACCGAGGATATGTTCACCCTGCTCCGCCGATCCCAGATAGCCACTTAACACGGCATCACAGGTGTGTAATTTATCAATGGCGGCAATGCCTTGCACAATTTCGGTTAAATGGCTGGGCGGCATCACGCAGCCAGTCCATTTGCCGTATTGGGTGTGATTAGAAAATTGAACGGTGTTCAGTGGCCAGACGTTCGCGCCCAGACGGCGCATCGGAAACTCTGCCGCACTGTTACCCGCATGACCATAAACAACGTGAGACTGGATAGCGAGAATATTTTTCATCATGTTCCCTGTATAAAAACCAGGGGGAGTGATTTCTCACTCCCCCTTTCCACTTAATGCATTATTTCCAGCAAATCAGACAGTAATTCTTTTTACCGCGACGCAGTAAGGTAAAACGACCAAACAGACGATCTTCTTCTTTAAAGAAGTATTCAGGATCGGACTGTTTTTCACCGTTAATGGTGATGGCATTGGAGGCGATAGTTTTACGCGCCTGACCACGGGAAGGTTGCAGTTCAGAATCGACCAGCGCCTGCATCAGGTCTGCGCCCTTTTCCATCTCAACCATCGGTACGCCGTCCTGCGCCAGCTGTTCGAAGTCCGCTTCACTCAGCGCACTCAAAGAACCGCTGAACAGGCATTCGGTAATACGTTTTGCCGCCTGTAAACCTTCTTCACCGTGAACCAGACGAGTCACCTGCTCCGCCAGTACATACTGGGCGCGCGGTGCTTTACCGCTGTTTTTATCTTCTTCTTCCAGGGCGTTGATCTCTTCAATGCTCATAAAGGTGAAGAACTTCAGGAAGCGGTAAACGTCGGCATCCGCAGTGTTGATCCAGAACTGGTAGAATTTGTACGGGCTGGTTTTCTTCGGATCCAACCAGACTGCGCCGCCTTCAGTTTTACCAAATTTGGTGCCATCTGCTTTAGTGATCAGCGGAACGGTCAGGCCAAACACCTGATTCTGATGCAGACGACGGGTCAGGTCGATACCAGAAGTGATGTTACCCCACTGGTCAGAACCACCAATTTGCAGCACCACACCGTACTGTTTGTTCAGACAGGCGAAGTCATAACCCTGCAACAGGTTGTAGGAAAACTCAGTGAACGAAATCCCCTGATCTTCACGGTTGAGACGCTGCTTAACCGCTTCTTTGTTGATCATCTGGTTAACGGAGAAGTGTTTGCCAATATCGCGCAGGAAGGTCAGCACATTCATATTGCCGAACCAGTCATAGTTGTTCGCCGCGATAGCAGAGTTTTCTCCACAGTCGAAATCGAGGAACGGGGCAACCTGCTTACGGATTTTGTCCACCCACTCCTGAACAGTTTCTTCGGTGTTCAGCTTACGCTCGGCAGCTTTGAAGCTCGGGTCGCCAATCAGACCCGTCGCGCCGCCTACCAGCGCAACCGGCTTGTGGCCCGCCTGCTGGAAGCGTTTCAGGCATAACAATGGAACAAGATGCCCCAAATGCAAGCTGTCAGCGGTAGGATCGAAGCCGCAATAGAGCGCGATCGGGCCTTGCGCCAGTCGCTCTGCTAACGCTTCCTCGTCCGTCACCTGGGCTACCAGCCCCCGCTCTTGCAATTGTTTAATCAAGTTACTGCTTGCCATCAAAATCTCCATGTATATAACGACTGCACCTTTGCCGGTACACGACTTTTCGCCAGATGCGAAAGAGACATAGAATAAAGTGCCAGAATCAGGAGTACCAGCGATTAAAGCAAGATTTTTGCATCTTTTCAGGGTGCAAGACGATCAATCTTCCACGCATCATTTTCTCGCTGGTACAAAAAGCGGTCATGCAGGCGATGCTCACCGCCCTGCCAGAACTCAATCTGTTCAAGGCTGACGCGAAAACCGCCCCAAAAGCTCGGCAATGGCACTTCGCCCTGTTGAAACTTCTGCTTCAGCTCCAGGAATTTACTTTCAAGGATACCGCGGGCAGAAATGCGACTGGACTGCTTCGAAACCCATGCACCAATCTGGCTATCACGCGGGCGGCTATGAAAATATTTCATCACTTCGAGAGTCGAAAGTCGTTCTGCTTTACCGATCACCATCACCTGGCGTTCAAGGGTATGCCACGGGAACAGCAGGCTAACGCGCGGATTATTTTCAATTTGATGTGCTTTACGGCTACCGAGGTTGGTGTAAAACACCATGCCTTTTTCGTCGTAATGTTTGAGTAAAACGATGCGTTGATAAGGCTGAGCATGTTCATCCACGGTAGCGACCACCATCGCGGTAGGGTCTGCCAGTTTGGCTTCACACGCCTGAGAGAGCCAACGTTCAAAAAGGGTTAATGGATCGGCGGGAAGATCGCGACGGCGTAACCCGCCTTTGGTGTATTCACGGCGCAGATGCGCGATTTGCTGCAATTCGTCGTTATCAGACATGGTTTTCTTTACGGATTGTCAGTGGGTGACGCTATTGTGCGCCGCCCCTGGAAAAATCTCAACGCTGTGGATTTTGTAACTGACAGTTATTCAATACGATGCGGTCGCGTTTATAGACAGTCGCTTCATCGCCTTTCGACCAGAAAACATAGATTCCGTCAGTGTAACGTGCACCAGACGCTGAAATGCCCTGTTTGAGATGCAGTAGTTGATTATCGTAAACAAAACTGACTTCCTGGCGCGGATTATTCAGTTTGACCGTCAACGGTTTTTCATCACACTGGTATTCCAGCGTAGCGGTTTGCATGTGCTCAACCAGTTGATTGAACGCGCTACAGCCGGTGAGAAGCACCGGCAAACAGATCAGTAACAGTTTTTTCATAGACATTTCCCGAAGACTTTCCTGGTCTGGAGGGCAATACGCCCTCCCTAATGTTCCAAGTGTAACGGCAGACGCGGTAAGAAAAATTCAGTTAACTCTGATATCACGGGTTAGCAGGGAAAATAGCCCCCAGTACCGTCTCCTGGCTTGCGCCAGTGACGGAAGGCAGATTTCCTGGTAATCCCGCCAGCGTCCGCCAGGCAAGCCAGGCGAAAGCCAATGCTTCCATGTCATCGCCACTAATGCCAACGGCATCGGTGGTGGTGACTTCTGTGCCTGGCAGTAATGCCGCCAGACGCGCCATGAGTAGCGGATTACGACTACCTCCACCACATACCATCAATCGTTCGCAGCCACCGCTCAACAAAACTTGTTCAGAAATGGTCACGGCGGTGAGTTCTGCCAGTGTGGCCTGAACATCACGGGGATCAACACCCGGAAAATGGCGTAAATGGCGCTCCAGCCAGCCGTAGTTAAAGTATTCGCGTCCGGTGCTTTTCGGTGCAGGTTGCGAGAAATATGGGTCGCTGAGCATATTTTGCAGCAGTGGGAGAATAACTTTACCCGCCCGTGCCCACTCGGCATCTTTATCGTAAGGTTTACCGGCCTGACGCCAGATCCAGGCATCCATCAGCATGTTACCAGGACCGGTATCGTAGCCGCCAACCGGCTGCCCAGGAATGAGCAGTGACAGATTGGCGATGCCGCCAATATTGAGCACCATTCGTCGCTCGGTTGAGTGAGCCAGCAAGGCATGATGGAACGCAGGTACCAGCGGTGCGCCTTGTCCTCCCAAGGCAATATCGCGACGGCGAAAATCACCGACAACCGTAATTCCGGTGCGTGCCACAATTTGATTGTTATCGCCAATCTGTAAAGTGTGTGGTGCCACGCCCGTCGGTTCATGCCAGACGGTTTGACCGTGACAGCCGATCGCAACTATATCTCTCGCCTGCAGGTTTTGTTCCTTAAGCAAGGCATTGACCGCATCAGCAAAAAGTCGCCCGAGTTGAGTATCAAGCTGTCCAAACTGCGAAAGTGTAAGCTGCTGGCCCTGGCAAATATCCAGTACAGCCTGTTTCAGAGACACCGGGATCGGCCAGCTCAAGCTTGCCAGCTGTGCGACCCGGTGTTCATCTATTGTCGCCAACACAACATCAACACCATCAAGGCTGGTGCCTGACATAACGCCAATAAAGCGGCCCGATTTCATAGTTCATCCTTTTTCAATCTGACGTTTGCGCACCACTCAAACATAAACTTTTCGTGAATACCATGCGGAATGACCGATTTTTACCGTTGGTAGTAAAACATTATCTTCAAATCAATAATCATCATGAATGTTTTGTTTATAATTGGTTGATCCTACTTTCATTATGATTTGCTCATATTTGGTAGAACATGTAACCATGGATTCACATATGCCATATACTTTGACCATGAGGGATGCTTGCGTGGCGTTTCATGGTGAACAGGAGATTTTTCAATGATTAAACGCGTATTGGTTGTTTCAATGGTAGGTCTGTCTCTTGTCGGTTGTGTTAATAACGACACCCTGTCAGGGGATGTTTATACCGCTTCTGAAGCGAAACAAGTACAGAATGTCAGCTATGGCACCATCGTTAACGTACGTCCGGTACAGATTCAGGGCGGTGATGATTCCAACGTTATCGGTGCAATTGGCGGTGCTGTTCTTGGTGGTTTCCTGGGGAATACTGTTGGTGGCGGAACCGGGCGTTCTCTGGCTACTGCAGCAGGCGCTGTTGCAGGTGGCGTAGCTGGTCAGGGCGTACAGAGTGCAATGAACAAAACGCAGGGTGTCGAGCTGGAAATTCGTAAAGACGATGGTAATACCATCATGGTGGTACAGAAACAAGGCAACACTCGTTTCTCTCCGGGCCAACGTGTCGTACTGGCCAGCAATGGCAGTCAGGTGACCGTTTCTCCGCGCTAAATAAGTTTGCGTGTGGTCAGGTTACTGACCACACGCCCCCTTCATTTCACCCTTTGGCCTGTAACTCAATGATATTATGCTCAAGTTTTGCGATGAGCGTAATCAGTTGCTCCAGTTCCTCTGCGGAGATGCCATGTAATATTTCCGCGCGGGTTTTGTTAATAACAGCTTCCATTTCGCTGATCAGTGGCTCTGCCTTTTCCGTCAGTTTAATACGTTTAGCCCGACGATCGCTGGCACAAGTTTGACGCGAAATTAACCCTTTTTCTTCCAGTTGGTCCAGAGTACGGACCAGTGATGGCTGCTCGATGCCAATCGCTTTTGCCAGTTGAATTTGCGACTGGTCTGGAGGTAACTGATGGATATTGTGTAACGTAACCCAATGGGTTTGTGTTAACTCCAGCGGTTTCAGGCGATGGTCTATCAGAGCACGCCATATGCGCACCAACCGTGCCAGATCAGAACCTAGTGGCGATTCCAATTTCATCTCCTTATAATTAGCTTGCTAAGATATTATGCGGCTTTTAGAATAGTGTGCAGCAATTGTATTGCTAAAACAAATGTATTGCTGCATTTGGTTACCGTCAGACATATTTTTCAGAAATTGCGCGTAAATTTTTCGCACTTAAAGAATATTTATTAATCTAACGCAATATATTCGGTCGTAAAGGAATCTACTTTGTGAAGTTTATGCTCAATGCAACAGGATTGCCCTTACAAGATCTGGTGTTCGGTGCGTCCGTCTATTTTCCTCCGTTTTTCAAAGCCTTCGCGTTTGGATTCGTCATCTGGCTTGTCGTACACCGCCTGCTTCGTGGCTGGATCTACGCCGGTGACATCTGGCATCCCTTGTTAATGGATTTATCGCTGTTTGCGATTTGCGTTTGCCTTGCTCTGGCAATACTGATTGCGTGGTAACTATGTCAATTAAAACAATTAAGTATTTCTCAACAATCATTGTAGCGATAGTTGCGGTTCTTGCCGGATGGTGGCTGTGGAATTATTACATGCAATCTCCGTGGACACGCGACGGGAAAATACGCGCAGAAAAGGTTTCTATCACCCCACAGGTGTCGGGACGTATTGTTGAGCTGAATATAAAAGACAACCAACTGGTTAACGCGGGGGATCTTCTGCTCACGATCGATAAAACGCCCTTTCAGATCGCCGAGCTGAACGCACAGGCTCAGCTGGCGAAAGCGCAATCTGACCTCGCAAAAGCCAATAACGAAGCGAATCGTCGTCGTCATCTCTCACAAAATTTTATTTCTGCCGAAGAACTCGATACCGCTAACCTCAATGTTAAAGCGATGCAGGCCAGTGTTAATGCCGCACAGGCCACGCTGAAACAGACACAATGGCAACTGGCGCAAACGGAAATTCGCGCCCCGGTGAGTGGTTGGGTGACTAACCTCACTACCCGCATCGGCGATTACGCTGACACCGGGAAACCGCTGTTTGCCCTTGTCGACAGCCACTCGTTTTACGTCATTGGTTATTTTGAAGAAACCAAGTTGCGCCATATCCGCGAAGGTGCACCAGCACAAATTACCCTCTATAGTGATAACAAAACGTTACGGGGTCACGTTTCCAGTATCGGTCGGGCGATTTATGATCAAAGCGTTGAAAGTGACTCAAGCCTTATTCCGGATGTGAAACCTAACGTCCCCTGGGTTCGTCTCGCCCAACGCGTTCCCGTCCGCTTTGCGCTGGATAAAGTTCCAGGCGATGTCACGCTGGTGTCGGGCACCACCTGTAGCATTGCCGTAGGTCAATAATGAACGCATCGTCATGGTCCTTGCGCAATTTGCCCTGGTTCAAGGCCACGCTGGCGCAATGGCGTTATGCGTTACGCAATACCATTGCCATGTGTCTGGCGCTGACGGTTGCCTATTATTTGAATCTGGATGAACCCTATTGGGCGATGACCTCGGCTGCAGTGGTTAGCTTTCCCACCGTTGGCGGTGTCATCAGCAAAAGCCTCGGACGCATCGCTGGCAGTTTACTGGGAGCCATTGCGGCACTGCTTCTTGCCGGGCATACGCTCAATGAGCCGTGGTTTTTTCTATTGAGCATGTCGGCGTGGCTTGGCTTTTGTACCTGGGCCTGTGCGCACTTCACGAATAACGTCGCGTATGCATTTCAACTGGCGGGCTACACGGCTGCCATCATCGCCTTTCCGATGGTTAATATTACTGAGGCCAGCCAGCTGTGGGATATCGCTCAGGCGCGCGTTTGCGAGGTGATAGTCGGTATTTTGTGCGGCGGAATGATGATGATGATCCTGCCTAGCAGTTCCGATGCTACAGCCCTTTTAACCGCATTGAAAAACATGCACGCCCGATTACTGGAACATGCCAGTTTACTCTGGCAGCCTGAAACAAACGATGCCATTCGTGCAGCACATGAGGGGGTGATTGGGCAGATACTGACCATGAATTTGCTGCGTATCCAGGCTTTCTGGAGCCACTATCGTTTTCGCCAGCAAAACGCGCGCCTTAATGCGCTACTCCACCAGCAATTACGTATGACCAGTGTCATCTCCAGCCTGCGACGTATGTTGCTCAACTGGCCCTCACCGCCAGGTGCCACGCGAGAAATTCTCGAACAATTGCTGACGGCGCTCGCCAGTTCGCAAACAGATGCTTACACCGTCGCACGTATTATCGCCCCGCTACGCCCGACCAACGTCGCCGACTACCGGCACGTCGCCTTCTGGCAGCGACTACGTTATTTTTGCCGCCTTTATCTGCAAAGTAGTCAGGAATTACATCGTCTGCAAAGCGGTGTAGATGATCATGCCAGACTCGCACGGACATCCGCTCTGGCTCGTCATACCGACAACGCCGAAGCTATGTGGAGCGGGCTGCGTACATTTTGTACGTTGATGATGATTGGCGCATGGAGTATTGCATCGCAATGGGATGCCGGTGCCAATGCATTAACGCTGGCAGCAATTAGCTGCGTACTCTACTCCGCCGTCGCAGCACCGTTTAAGTCGTTGTCACTGCTGATGCGCACGCTGGTGTTACTTTCGCTATTCAGCTTTGTGGTCAAATTTGGCCTGATGGTCCAGATTAGCGATCTGTGGCAATTTTTACTGTTTCTCATTCCACTGCTGGCGACAATGCAGCTTCTTAAATTGCAGATGCCCAAATTTGCCGCACTGTGGGGGCAACTGATTGTTTTTATGGGTTCGTTTATCGCTGTCACTAATCCCCCGGTGTATGATTTTGCTGATTTTCTTAACGATAATCTGGCAAAAATCGTTGGCGTTGCGCTGGCTTGGCTAGCGTTCGCCATTCTGCGTCCAGGATCGGATGCTCGTAAAAGCCGCCGCCATATTCGCGCGCTGCGCCGGGATTTTGTCGATCAGCTAAGCCGCCATCCAACACTGAGTGAAAGCGAATTTGAATCGCTCACTTATCATCACGTCAGTCAGTTGAGTAACAGCCAGGATGCGCTGGCTCGCCGTTGGTTATTACGCTGGGGTGTAGTGCTGCTGAACTGTTCTCATGTTGTCTGGCAATTGCGCGACTGGGAATCGCGTTCCGATCCGTTATCGCGAGTACGGGATAACTGTATTTCACTGTTGCGGGGAGTGATGAGTGAGCGTGGCGTTCAGCAAAAATCACTGGCGGCCACACTTGAAGAATTACAGCGGATTTGCGACAGCCTTGCCCGTCATCATCAACCTGCCGCCCGTGAGCTGGCGGCAATTGTCTGGCGGCTGTACTGCTCGCTTTCGCAACTTGAGCAAGCACCACCGCAAGGTACGCTGGCCTCGTAATTACTTAATTACACCACAGGCATAGCGTTCACCGCCACCGCCCAGCGGTTTAGGTTGATCGGACATATTATCGCCGCCAACGTGGACCATCAGCGCTTTGTCTTTGATTTCATCCAGTGATTTCAGACGAGGCGCGATGACGGCATCGGTAGCTTTGCCGTCATTATTGACGACCAGTGCAGGCAGATCGCCTAAATGCCCGGCACCTTCTGGCCCTTCATGTTTACCGGTATTTTGTGGATCAAGATGCCCGCCTGCGGATTCCGCGGCGCTGGCTTTGCCATCTTTGGTGGCTGGCTGGCAGCTTCCTTTGGCATGAATATGGAAGCCATGTTCACCGGGGGGTAATGCTTTCAGATCGGGCGAAAACTCCAGACCTTTATCGGTTTCAGTAATGGTGACGCTACCAATTGACTGCCCTACCCCTTGCGACGTGACGAGGTTCATCTCGACTTTTTCACTGGCAGCTTGTGCGCCGGTTGCAACAACCAGCGCCAGAATAGCCAGACTAAAACGTTTCATAGGACCTCCGTTCATTGTGCATTCCTGAATAAGTGTAAACCAGTGACACATTTTTGAACGGCGGCTATTCCTAAAAGTGCTTACGGTACGTCGTACCCCAGTGCCGCTTTACGGATACGAAACCATTGTTGACGGGTCATTTTCAGTGTTTCTGCTTCGACAGCTGCCCGTACGCGCTCAATTTTACCTGAACCGATAATTGGCAGCGGCTGCGATGGTAAACGTAATACCCAGGCGTAAACCACCTGTTCAATCGAGCCCGCGTTTAACTCCTCTGCCACCACAGCCAGTTCATCACGCAGCTGCTGGAAATAATCATCATTAAACAGACGACCACCACCAAGGCAGGACCACGCCATCGGACGAACACGCAGTTGTTGTAGTTGGTCGAGCGTGCCATCCAGCAGTAACGGCTGATGCACCGGGGATATTTCCACCTGATTAGTGGCAAGGGTAAACGGCAGACGTGATTGCAACAGGGCAAATTGCGCAGGCGTAAAGTTCGATACGCCAAAATGACGCACTTTGCCGCTCTGATGCAGATGTTTGAACGCGTCCGCCACTTCATCGGCATCCATTAACGGGTCTGGTCGGTGGATTAACAGCAGATCCAGATGATCGGTCGCGAGATTAATTAGCGACTGTTCGGCGCTCTTAATGATGTGATCGCGGTCAGTGATGTAATGACCAATGACGTTTTCTTCACGCGCGGTCGTCGCGATACCGCATTTACTGACGATTTCCATCCGTTCACGCAGGTGAGGTGCCAGTTTCAGTGCCTCGCCAAACGCCGCTTCGCACTGATAGCCACCATAAATATCAGCATGGTCCACGGTGGTCACGCCGAGATCCAGATGCTCTTCAATAAAACTGACCAGCTGGCGGGCGGACATATTCCAGTCCATCAATCGCCAGTAGCCCATCACAAAACGGGAAAACTCCGGGCCTTGCGGCGCAATAGTAATACGCTGAACCATAATCGCTTCCTCTTATCAGATATGAGAGGAGTATACGCAAGATTAGGTTCAAAAGAGTGATGGTTGCTCCGGTTCGTCTGATGACGCTGGCTTATTTGCACGTAATTTGCGCATTAATCGTTGCCGACAAAGGCGCAGCACCTCTTGTTTTTCGCCATCGCTCATTTTATTCCAGTTAAAACGCTCATCCCGACTACGAAAACAGCCGCGACAAAACCCGCGTTCGTCAGACTGGCAAATTCCCCGGCACGGGCTCTGGACGGGAAAGAACTCTAATTGCTCCGCCACCTCGCCCTCCTCAGATAAGATTATTACCACTATTGAAGCTGTTAATGTCCAAAGTAGCAACTTCGCTTGCACTAGACCGACTGGTCTACTACACTCCAACGCATGAACAAACACACCGAACATGATACTCGCGAACATCTCCTGGCGACGGGTGAGCAACTTTGCCTGCAACGTGGATTCACCGGGATGGGGCTAAGCGAACTCCTAAAAACCGCTGAAGTGCCGAAAGGTTCCTTCTATCACTACTTTCGCTCTAAAGAAGCGTTTGGCGTTGCCATGCTTGAGCGCCATTACGCCGCATATCACCAGCGACTGACTGAGTTGCTGCTATTCGGAGAAGGTAACTACCGCGACCGCATACTGGCTTATTACCAGCAAACACTGAACCAGTTTTGCCAGCATGGAACCATCAGTGGTTGCCTGACAGTAAAACTCTCTGCCGAAGTGTGCGATCTGTCAGAAGATATGCGCAGCGCGATGGATAAAGGTGCTCGCGGCGTGATCATTCTGCTCTCTCAGGCGCTGGAAAATGGCCGTGAGAACCATTGTTTAACCTTTTGTGGCGAACCGCTGCAACAGGCACAAGTGCTTTATGCACTGTGGCTTGGCGCGAATCTGCAGGCCAAAATTTCGCGCAATTCCGAGCCACTGGAAAACGCGCTGGCACATGTAAAAACCATTATTGCGACGCCTGCCGTTTAGCAGGCATTTTTTATCACCAGACGACCGGGAGCCTTTATGTCATCTGAAAAACTGTATTCCCCACTGAAAGTGGGCGCAATAACTGCGGCAAACCGTATTTTTATGGCACCGCTGACGCGTCTGCGCAGTATTGAACCGGGTGACATCCCTACCCCGTTGATGGCGGAATACTACCGCCAACGTGCCAGTGCCGGTTTGATTATTAGTGAAGCCACGCAAATTTCTGCCCAGGCAAAAGGATATGCAGGTGCGCCGGGCATCCATAGTCCGGAGCAAATTGCCGCATGGAAAAAAATCACCGCTGGCGTTCATGCTGAAAATGGTCATATGGCCGTACAGCTGTGGCACACCGGACGCATTTCTCACGCCAGCCTGCAACCTGGCGGTCAGGCACCGGTAGCGCCTTCAGCACTTAGCGCGGGAACACGTACTTCTCTGCGCGATGAAAATGGTCAGGCGATCCGTGTTGAAACATCCATGCCGCGTGCGCTTGAACCGGAAGAGATTCCAGGTATCGTCAATGATTTCCGTCAGGCCATTGCTAACGCGCGTGAAGCCGGTTTTGATCTGGTAGAGCTCCACTCTGCTCACGGTTATTTGCTGCATCAGTTCCTTTCCCCTTCTTCAAACCATCGTACCGATCAGTACGGCGGCAGCGTGGAAAATCGCGCACGTTTGGTACTGGAAGTGGTCGATGCCGGGATTGAAGAATGGGGTGCCGATCGTATTGGCATTCGCGTTTCGCCAATCGGTACTTTCCAGAACACGGATAACGGCCCGAATGAAGAAGCCGATGCACTGTATCTGATTGAACAACTGGGTAAACGCGGCATTGCTTATCTGCATATGTCAGAACCAGATTGGGCGGGGGGTGAACCGTATACTGATGCGTTCCGCGAAAAAGTACGCGCCCGTTTCCACGGTCCGATTATCGGCGCAGGTGCATACACAGTAGAAAAAGCTGAAACGCTGATCGGCAAAGGGTTAATTGATGCGGTGGCATTTGGTCGTGACTGGATTGCGAACCCGGATCTGGTCGCCCGCTTGCAGCGCAAAGCTGAGCTTAACCCACAGCGTGCTGAAAGTTTCTATGGTGGCGGTGCGGAAGGCTACACTGATTACCCGACGTTGTAATCCAACATTGCGAGCGGCGCAAAGCCGCCGCTATACTAAAACAACATTTTGAATCTGTTAGCCATTTTGAGGATAAAAAGATGCGTCTTCTTCATACCATGCTGCGCGTTGGCGATCTGCAACGCTCCATCGATTTTTATACCAAAGTTCTGGGCATGAAACTGCTGCGTACCAGCGAAAACCCGGAATACAAATACTCACTGGCGTTTGTTGGCTACGGCCCGGAAACCGAAGAAGCGGTGATTGAACTGACCTACAACTGGGGCGTGGATAAATACGAACTCGGCACTGCTTATGGTCACATCGCGCTTAGCGTAGATAATGCCGCTGAAGCGTGCGAAAAAATCCGTCAAAACGGGGGTAACGTGACCCGTGAAGCGGGTCCGGTAAAAGGCGGTACTACGGTTATCGCGTTTGTGGAAGATCCGGACGGTTACAAAATTGAGTTAATCGAAGAGAAAGACGCCGGTCGCGGTCTGGGCAACTAATCTCCTGCCGGGCGCGAACTCATCGCGCCCGCATCTTTACTGCATCGACAAGTAATATTTGTCATAATGCGCGCTGCAATTTATCCGTATTAAGAGAATCAGATGTCCGATAACGCTCAACTTACCGGTCTGTGCGACCGTTTTCGTGGTTTTTATCCTGTTGTGATCGATGTTGAAACAGCTGGATTTAACGCCAAAACCGATGCGCTGCTTGAGATTGCCGCCATCACCCTGAAAATGGATGAACAAGGCTGGCTGATGCCGGACACCACATTACATTTCCACGTCGAACCATTTGTCGGCGCAAATTTGCAGCCAGAGGCCCTCGCCTTCAACGGCATTGACCCGAACGATCCCGATCGCGGCGCGATCAGCGAATACGAGGCGCTGCACGAAATTTTTAAAGTTGTACGTAAAGGTATTAAAGCGAGCGGCTGTAACCGCGCCATTATGGTGGCGCACAATGCCAATTTTGATCACAGCTTTATGATGGCCGCCGCAGAACGCGCCTCGCTGAAACGTAACCCGTTCCACCCTTTCGCCACTTTTGACACTGCTGCACTGGCCGGGCTGGCACTCGGACAAACCGTATTGTCAAAGGCTTGCCAGACCGCTGGCATGGACTTCGACAGCACCCAGGCGCACTCCGCGCTGTACGACACCGAACGCACTGCTGTGCTGTTTTGTGAAATCGTCAACCGCTGGAAACGTCTGGGAGGCTGGCCGCTACCTGCCGCCGAAGAGGTGTAATCGAGTCGATGCCTGATGACATGCAATGATTCAGGCATCTATAGTGAGGCTATTCCACGCATCCTGCATGATATTCACGGGGAATAGCGTTAATGGCAGATAATCCAGACCCTTCATCGCTCCTGCCGGACGTGTTTTCACCGGCGACCCGCGACTGGTTTCTTCGCGCCTTTAAACAGCCGACCGCTGTCCAGTCGCAAACCTGGCATGTGGCGGCGCGAAGCGAACATGCGCTGGTGATTGCACCGACCGGCTCCGGGAAAACGCTGGCAGCATTTCTCTACGCCCTCGATCGGCTCTTCCGCGAAGGCGGCGAAGATACCCGCGAGGCGCATAAGCGTAAAACCTCACGCATCCTCTATATTTCACCGATAAAAGCTCTGGGCACCGACGTTCAGCGCAACTTGCAGCTCCCGTTGAAGGGTATTGCCGATGAACGGCGGCGGCGCGGCGAAACGGAAGTCAATCTTCGCGTAGGGATCCGTACTGGCGATACGCCTGCACAGGAACGCAGCAAACTCACCCGTAATCCGCCGGATATTCTGATCACCACACCCGAATCACTCTATCTGATGCTGACCTCCCGCGCGCGCGAAACGCTACGCGGCGTCGAAACGGTAATTATTGATGAAGTCCACGCGGTAGCGGGCAGTAAACGTGGTGCGCATCTGGCGTTAAGTCTGGAGCGGCTCGATGCGCTGCTCCACACCTCAGCACAGCGAATTGGCCTTTCTGCCACTGTGCGCTCAGCCAGCGATGTGGCAGCATTTCTTGGTGGCGATCGCCCGGTTACGGTAGTCAACCCGCCCGCAATGCGCCATCCGCAGATACGAATTGTCGTACCGGTCGCCAATATGGATGATGTCTCATCGGTCGCCAGCAGCACCGGCGAAGACAGCCATGCCGGCCGGGAAGGCTCCATCTGGCCATATATTGAAACGGGTATCCTTGATGAAGTGTTGCGCCATCGCTCGACCATTGTCTTTACTAATTCACGTGGGCTGGCGGAAAAACTGACGGCACGATTAAATGAGCTTTACGCCGCACGCTTACAGCGTTCCCCGTCTATCGCCGTTGATGCGGCCCATTTCGAGTCGACCTCCGGCGCAACCTCTAACCGTGTACAAAGTAGCGACGTTTTTATTGCCCGCTCACACCACGGCTCCGTCTCTAAAGAACAACGAGCAATCACCGAGCAGGCGCTGAAATCGGGTGAGTTACGCTGCGTGGTCGCAACCTCCAGTCTCGAACTGGGGATTGATATGGGCGCAGTGGATCTGGTGATTCAGGTGGCAACGCCGCTTTCTGTTGCCAGTGGGTTACAACGCATTGGTCGCGCCGGACATCAGGTTGGCGGTGTATCTAAAGGGCTGTTTTTCCCTCGTACCCGGCGTGACTTAGTCGATTCCGCAGTCATTGTAGAGTGTATGTTCGCAGGCAGGCTGGAAAACCTGACACCGCCGCATAATCCACTCGACGTCCTTGCGCAGCAAACCGTTGCCGCCGCGGCGATGGAGGCATTACAGGTAGACGAATGGTACTCCCGCGTACGCCGTGCCGCACCGTGGAAAGATCTGCCAAGACGTGTTTTTGACGCCACGCTGGATATGCTTTCCGGGCGCTATCCCTCTGGCGATTTTTCTGCTTTTCGCCCCAAACTGGTCTGGAACAGGGAGACCGGGATATTGACCGCCCGACCTGGCGCTCAATTGTTGGCGGTTACCAGCGGCGGCACCATTCCGGATCGTGGCATGTATAGCGTGTTATTACCCGAAGGTGAAGAAAAGGCCGGTTCGCGGCGGGTGGGTGAACTGGATGAGGAGATGGTATATGAGTCGCGGGTGAACGACATTATCACTCTCGGCGCTACCTCATGGCGGATCCAGCAAATCACCCGCGATCAGGTGATTGTGACTCCTGCTCCGGGTCGTTCTGCCCGGCTCCCCTTCTGGCGTGGTGAAGGTAACGGACGTCCGGCTGAATTAGGCGAGATGATCGGCGATTTTCTTCATTTGCTGGCGGATGGCGCGTTCTTTTCCGGGACTATTCCCCCGTGGCTGGCAGAAGAAAATACGAACGCCAATATTCAGGGGTTGATTGACGAGCAACGCAACGCGACGGGCATCGTTCCGGGGAGTCGCCATCTGGTCCTCGAACGGTGCCGTGATGAAATTGGCGACTGGCGTATTATTTTGCACTCTCCCTATGGAAGACGGGTGCATGAACCCTGGGCGCTGGCGATTACCGGGCGAATACATGCCCTATGGGGCGCTGACGCGTCTGTGGTCGCCAGTGATGACGGCATTGTTGCGCGCATTCCTGACACTGATGGTAAATTGCCCGACGCCGCGATTTTTTTGTTTGAACCAGAAAAGTTGCTGCAAATTGTCCGCGAGGCGGTAGGCAGCTCGGCACTTTTCGCCGCCCGTTTTCGCGAATGCGCCGCGCGGGCATTATTAATGCCGGGGCGCACTCCGGGCCATCGCACCCCGCTTTGGCAACAACGGCTGCGCGCCAGTCAGTTGCTGGAAATCGCTCAGGGATATCCGGATTTTCCGGTCATTCTCGAAACCCTACGCGAATGTCTGCAAGATGTTTATGATCTTCCCGCACTGGAACGTTTGATGCGTCGCCTGAACGGTGGCGAAATTCAAATATCCGATGTAACGACCACTACGCCCTCGCCTTTCGCCACAAGTTTATTGTTCGGCTATGTCGCGGAATTTATGTACCAGAGCGACGCCCCGCTGGCAGAGCGCCGGGCATCCGTACTGTCGCTGGACAGCGAGTTACTGCGCAATCTACTCGGACAGGTCGATCCGGGGGAATTACTCGACCCGCAGGTCATTCGCCAGGTGGAAGAAGAGTTGCAACGACTGGCTCCTGGCAGAAGAGCGAAAGGTGAAGAAGGATTGTTCGACCTGCTGCGCGAACTGGGGCCAATGACCGTTGAAGACCTGGCGCAACGGCATACAGGCAGCAGTGAAGAGGTTGCGTCGTATCTGGAAAATCTTCTTGCAGTAAAACGAATCTTCCCAGCGATGATTAGCGGACAGGAGCGTCTTGCCTGTATGGATGATGCCGCCAGGCTGCGTGATGCCCTCGGCGTACGACTACCAGAGTCATTGCCAGAGATTTATTTACATAGAGTCAGTTACCCGCTTCGCGATCTCTTTCTGCGCTATCTCCGGGCTCATGCTCTGGTCACGGCTGAACAACTGGCTCATGAGTTTAGTCTCGGTATTGCCATTGTCGAAGAGCAGCTTCAGCAACTGCGTGAACAGGGTCTGGTGATGAATCTGCAACAAGACATCTGGGTGAGCGATGAAGTATTTCGTCGTCTGCGTTTGCGCTCGCTGCAAGCCGCCAGAGAAGCGACGCGTCCCGTTGCAGCCACGACCTATGCGCGATTGCTGCTGGAACGTCAGGGCGTATTACCCGCCACCGATGGTAGCCCGGCGCTCTTTGCCTCAACATCGCCAGGCGTTTATGAGGGCGTAGATGGCGTGATGCGGGTGATCGAACAGCTTGCCGGAGTCGGTTTACCCGCCTCACTCTGGGAAAGCCAGATCCTGCCTGCCCGCGTACGCGACTATTCGTCAGAAATGCTCGATGAATTACTGGCAACCGGTGCGGTTATCTGGTCGGGGCAAAAAAAACTGGGTGAAGATGACGGCCTGGTGGCACTGCATCTACAGGAATATGCTGCAGAATCGTTCACTCCCGCCGAAGCGGATCAGGCGAATCGTTCGGCGCTGCAACAAGCGATAGTCGCTGTTCTGGCTGACGGAGGAGCCTGGTTTGCACAACAAATCAGCCAACGGATACGCGACAAAATCGGCGAATCGGTTGATCTCTCTGCCCTGCAAGAGGCGTTATGGGCGCTGGTCTGGCAAGGCGTCATCACCAGCGACATTTGGGCACCGTTACGCGCCCTCACCCGCAGCAGTTCCAACGCACGCACCTCAACTCGCCGCAGTCACCGGGCTCGTCGTGGACGTCCTGTCTATGCGCAACCCGTCTCGCCGCGGGTATCTTACAACACACCAAATCTGGCTGGACGCTGGTCGTTATTGCAGGTGGAGCCACTAAACGATACCGAAAGGATGCTGGCGCTGGCGGAAAATATGCTCGACCGCTACGGCATCATCAGTCGTCAGGCGGTGATAGCCGAAAATATCCCTGGCGGGTTTCCATCGATGCAAACGCTTTGTCGAAGTATGGAAGACTCCGGGCGAATTATGCGAGGTCGTTTTGTAGAAGGTCTGGGTGGCGCGCAATTCGCTGAACGTCTGACTATTGACCGATTGCGCGATCTGGCGACACAAGCCACGCAAACGCGCCACTATACACCAGTGGCGCTCTCTGCCAACGATCCGGCTAATGTGTGGGGAAATCTTCTGCCCTGGCCTGCACATCCGGCAACGCTGGTTCCAACGCGTCGGGCGGGTGCGCTGGTGGTCGTTTCTGGCGGCAAATTGTTACTCTATCTGGCGCAAGGTGGCAAAAAAATGCTGGTCTGGCAGGAAAAAGAGGAATTACTCGCCCCAGAGGTTTTCCACGCGCTGACTACCGCACTGCGTCGCGAACCACGGCTGCGCTTTACGCTAACAGAAGTGAATGATCTACCGGTCCGGCAAACGCCGATGTTTACGCTGCTGCGTGAGGCGGGATTTTCAAGTTCGCCACAAGGGCTGGATTGGGGATAGAGAAAGGACTGACGGATGCCCGTTCGCATCCGTCAGTATTGCAGGACGGATTATTCCGCGTCGGGCTCTTCAGACTTGTATTTAGCGGCAGTTTCTTTGATCAGCTGCTGCAGTTCGCCACGCTGATACATTTCGATCACGATATCACAACCGCCGACCAGCTCGCCGTCAACCCACAGTTGCGGGAAGGTCGGCCAGTTAGCATATTTCGGCAGTTCCGCACGAATGTCCGGATTCTGCAGAATATCAACATAGGCAAAACGTTCGCCACATGCGGCAAGCGCCTGGACTGCCTGGGCAGAGAAACCGCAGCTCGGCAGTTTCGGTGAACCTTTCATGTACAGCAGGATCGGGTTTTCAGCAATCTGGCGTTGGATTTTTTCGATAGTGGTGCTCATTGTCTTGCTTCCTCAAACTTCTTTACGGCAGTAATCTGACATTGTAGCGGGTCAGTGCGGCATCGGAAAATAACATTTTCATCACGCTTTTGCTATTTTATCCCTTTGCTCTATTTGTTGCATTTCAAATATTCG
>NZ_CAOLGM010000041.1:31735-33561 GCF_948475835.1 uncultured Escherichia sp.
TATTTATAACCATTTTTAGCTTTCACTGCTGCATTTTTTTGCGCTCGCCAACGAAACGTATTTTTTAACAATAAAAGCTATTAACTTTCTCTTCTTCTATGCATTAGAATCATCAAGTTTTGTAAATCAGACGCAGGCATGATAGACCTGCCTTAACAGAGGGACGCTCAGTGGCGCGGATAAACCGTATTTCGATCACGCTCTGTGCTTTACTTTTTACCACCCTGCCTTTAACGCCTATGGCCCATGCTTCAAAGCAAGCCAGGGAGAGTTCTGCTACCACTCATATCACCAAAAAAGCAGATAAAAAGAAAAGCACGGCAACCACCAAAAAGACCCAGAAAACAGCGAAAAAAGCCGCCAGTAAAAGTACGACCAAAAGCAAAACCGCTTCTTCCGTTAAAAAATCTTCCATTACCGCTTCTAAAAACGCCAAAACTCGCAGCAAACACGCCGTCAATAAAACGGCCTCAGCCAGCTTTACCGAAAAGTGTACCAAACGTAAGGGCTATAAATCGCATTGTGTGAAAGTCAAAAATGCCGCGTCAGGAACTCTTGCCGACGCGCACAAAGCGAAGGTGCAAAAAGCTACGAAAGTGGCAATGAATAAACTGATGCAGCAAATTGGTAAGCCATATCGTTGGGGTGGCAGCTCACCGCGTACCGGTTTTGATTGCAGCGGCCTGGTTTATTACGCTTATAAAGATTTGGTGAAAATTCGTATTCCGCGTACGGCGAATGAAATGTATCACCTGCGTGATGCAGCGCCAATCGAACGTAGTGAACTGAAAAACGGCGACCTGGTCTTTTTCCGTACTCAGGGACGCGGCACAGCCGATCATGTCGGCGTGTATGTCGGCAACGGCAAATTTATTCAGTCACCGCGCACAGGTCAGGAAATTCAAATCACTTCTCTCAGTGAAGACTACTGGCAGCGCCACTATGTTGGCGCTCGTCGGGTAATGACCCCAAAAACACTTCGCTAAAACTTTACCCTGTTGTTACGGCAACAGGGTAAGTTCATCTTTTGTCTCACCTTTTAATTTGCTACCCTATCCATACGCACAATAAGGCTATTGTACGTATGCAAATTAATAATAAAGGAGAGTAGCAATGTCATTCGAATTACCTGCACTACCATATGCTAAAGATGCTCTGGCACCGCACATTTCTGCGGAAACTATCGAGTATCACTACGGCAAGCATCATCAGACTTATGTCACTAACCTGAACAACCTGATTAAAGGTACCGCGTTTGAAGGTAAATCACTGGAAGAGATTATTCGCAGCTCTGAAGGTGGCGTATTCAACAACGCAGCTCAGGTCTGGAACCATACTTTCTACTGGAACTGCCTGGCACCGAACGCCGGTGGCGAACCGACTGGAAAAGTCGCTGAAGCTATCGCCGCATCTTTTGGCAGCTTTGCCGATTTCAAAGCGCAGTTTACTGATGCAGCGATCAAAAACTTTGGTTCTGGCTGGACCTGGCTGGTGAAAAACAGCGATGGCAAACTGGCTATCGTTTCAACCTCTAACGCGGGTACTCCGCTGACCACCGATGCGACTGCGCTGCTGACCGTTGATGTCTGGGAACACGCTTATTACATCGACTATCGCAATGCACGTCCTGGCTATCTGGAGCACTTCTGGGCGCTGGTGAACTGGGAATTCGTAGCGAAAAATCTCGCTGCATAATAACTGATGGCAAATGCAGCATTGCCTGATGCGCTTCGCTTACCCTGCCAACGCGGATGAGGCGTTAACAGCGCATTCGGCAAGATAAATCGCTCGTTGTCAGCAACTGTAACGCAGAAGGTTATCCTTCT